>CALISK010000001.1 GCA_938041625.1 uncultured Tenacibaculum sp.
AACTACTTCTTTTATTCCTGCTCTTTCTCTTACTTCAACTTTAATTTCTTTATAGGTTAACCAATGATTTATATGCGTATTATCACTTTTAATTTTAAAATAGATCGTGTTTTCTGTTCGTTCTTTTATCTCTAAAACTAATTGTCCAACTCCTTTTGTAGAAGATTTAAAATCAATTGTTCTGGTATCACCAATGGCTAACCCTTCTCCTTTACTATGTATAGGTTTTGGAAATCCTATTTTAAAAAAGGTAGGTAGTTTACTTAAAAAATCAGGTTGTTTATTTAATGTTGAAATATTTAATGTTGTTTCTATTTGTTTAACCGTTTCTATTGAATGTGTTTTTTCTTCACCTACATAATCTAAAGGATTAAACAATACAAGAAGTATAGGAATACTGATAAAAGAATAGGTTTTATCATCATATTTTTTACTAATGCTTAAATAAAGAGCTACAAGTATTGCTGTTACTGCGTAAAAAAGTGGCGCCATAAATAAAATACAAACAAAGCCTTCTCCTAAAAAGATTCCGCTGATTAATAAAAAGATTGTAATTGTTAAAAATGCAACCCCATATGCTGATTTTGGTTTTTTAGAATATTTAATAATTAATATGGTTATTAATGTAGGTATTCCAATAAACAATAAAGACGTTTGTTCTAAAGAATTATCTCCTAATAATCGAAATGCAATACTTGCTATTGCAATTACTAATACAATTAAGTATAAAGTTGCTTTTTTATTCTCTTTCATTTTTATTTATTTTGTAAATCTGTTCGGTTATATAAGTAAAAAACAATGATAGAATAATAGGTATTAATACTAAAACATATCCTAGAAAATCAATATTAAATGGAATCGATTCTGCTACTAAATATAAAACAAAGCATATTACAATATATAAACCTACCAAATTAGTATATCTATTTAATTTCTTAAGATTTACAGTATCTTTTTCTGCTATTAAAGGAGATAGAATAAGTGCTGCTATTATTTGAAAAAAACCTAAAAAAATTGCCAACATTAGCGCATAAAAAAAATACTCTCTTATTAAAGTAAATCCTATTAAGATTAGGCTTACAAACAACAACATTACTACTCTATTTAACCATGCTATAATTAAAATTATTCTTCCCATTTAGTTTCTTTCAATAAATTATGTATATAAAATATCTTTCCATTTGTCTGTTTCTGCGTACTCTTTAATAGTATCGTTTCTCAATTTAAGAAAACCCGTCATATATTTTTCTAAAAATAGAAAATCTACAAACTTGCCTAAAAAGCCTAGTGGTGAATGATACTCTAAAACATCTACCAAAGTAGTTGTATTATCTTTATATGAAAAATAGTGTTCATGTTTAAAACTTTTAAAAGCACCAGATACCATTTTATCTGCAAAATAATCTGCCTCTCTACAACCTGTTACTTTAGAAGTGAAATTTTGATAAACTCCTAAATGTCTTGCTCTCCAAGTAACTGTTTCATTCAATTCTATAAGTCCTGTTGTTCTTCCAGCTATTGCTTTTTCATTGGTTTCTTTTGTTGACTCCTTATGTAGCTCTATACTTCTAGAAAGATCAAATACTAGCTTTTTAGCTGCTTTAATTTTTGTAAATAATACGATTGTTGGCATCTTTTTATTTTTTAAAATGTGAAAATTTATATAGATAGATGTATACCTATCAATTAACATTCCATAGTAAACTCTTTAAACTCTTTTGTATTAAATTTAAACCCTAGGCCTAATAGTTTCTCAGGATAAACATTTCTACTTTTTAATAATAATTCCGTTTCTGTTCCTATAAAAATTGCTCCTATTTTTAACATCCATTTTGGTGCATTTAATCCGAAAGGGATTTTTAACTTCTTTCTCAATTCTTTTTGAAAAACTTTATTTTTTATTGGGTTAGGTACACAAACATTATATATCCCTTCTTCTTTATCAATTAAAAAATCAATTGCTTTTATATAATCTTCTTCTGTAATCCAACTTATAAACTGATTTCCCTTTCCTTGCTTTCCTCCTAACCCAAATTGTGTCATTCTTTTCATTATAGGAAAAGCACCTCCTTTATTCCCTAATACTATAGAAGTTCTTGTAATTATTTTCTTTGTTTTTGGTAATTCATAATTATTAAAAATTTGTTCCCATTTTTTACACACATCCATCGAAAAATCAATTCCTGTTTCTCCATTATTCTCTGTCATTAATTTCTTTTCTGAATGCCTGTAAATAGTCGCTGAAGAAGACTGGATAAATACTTTAGGTGGAAAAACTAATTCTTGTACTACTTCACATAATAAAGCGGTACTCTGCAATCTACTCTGATAAATTTCTTCTTTATTCTTTTGAGTATATTTACAGTTTACTGATTTACCTGTTAAATTAATTAACACATCTGTGCTCTCCAATAAAGTAGTCCAATATCCTTTCGTTTTTCCATCCCATTGTATGTAATTAACGTTTTCTACATTTAACTTTTGCCTCCTTGTTAAAATGTAAATTTGATTCTCTTTTCTTTTCTTATAAAATTCGGTAAGCAACTCTCCCAAATATCCAGTTCCTCCAGCGATTACTATTTTCATAATTTTGTTATTTAAAACAAGGAAATAAGCTTGCCTTGTCACTATTTTTTAAAAATTTATTTCTTTTTTATCCTATTAATAATAGTAATACAATCATTCTATAGGCTACCCATGTGTATGATAAATAACTTGGTAACGCTAACAATTTCACTCTTCTTTTATGTTCAAAAAACATTAATAATGCAACACCTCCAAATGAACCTAAAATGAATAGTTGAGGTAACCCAATAATTGCGTTTAATAGTAATATTTGGAATAGACCAATACAACCTATTAACGAAACCGTCATTAAATTTCCTATATAATTTATACTACTTTTAATATCTTTTTGCACTAAAAATATTCCTTGAAATACAATTTGACCAGCCGCTATCATCAATTCAATTTTAAAATTAGCAATTGGCATGCTTACAATTAAGCTTGAAAAATTGAATAGCGTATAAGCAGTAACCAACACTGAGAAAAGGATAAATAAAAACCTGTATTTACTATTAAAACTAGGATTGCATTCTAACGTATTCTCTTCTTTCTTTTCTGATGGAATAATTACTTTTCTATTATATGAAACAAATGAATACAACTTTTTAAGACCAAAATATACCAAAGTTAGTTTCCCTATTTTTTCAACCACTGGAAAAGAGTTCCCTATTACTTTTAGTAAACTATCTATTCCATAAACTACTCGCTCGTTTTTAGTATCTACTAAAGCAATTTCATTCGTTGCTCTTTTTACATCTATAAAATTCAATTCCTTTTTAGTTAGATTTTCAAATGGTTTTCTTCCATTTCTATCTAACATCTCCGTTTTTATAAAGCCATTCGTATAAAAATTGCACAACGGACATTCGTTATCGTATAATAAAGTATGATTGTTAAGTGTGTTCATAGTGCTATTATTTTATAATATTCCTGTGTTTTAATTTATAAATTTATTCTTCTTTATAAATTCGGTCAATACGTTCTCTTTCTTTTCTACTTGCTTTTCTTCCATTTAAAAAAAAGATGATAAAAGCAACCATAACAACCCCTAAGTAAATAGAGAATCCACCTATTTTTGTACTTAAAACTTCTATTAATTCTTTATTAGTCTCTAGTGTATATATTTTTATTATTTTAAGTGCAAAACCTATATTAATTAAGTAAAAACCTATTTTAAATAATTTATTCGTTGCTAAAGCTATTTCTGTTTTCTGATTAAAAATATCAAGCATAAATATTTTACTATTTTTAAATAAATGCTGTGCAACCAAAGTTGTTAATCCTATACTAATAGGTAAATAAATGGCATAAGCAATAACTGTTAGTGTTGTATTCATTATTATTTATTTTTAAATTGTTTATGTGATTTGTAAATGGTTATTAAATTTATTCCATGTAAAAAAGCAATCACAAGTAGTATAAAACTTAATCGAGTACTTATTTCTTCTATTATTTGTTGATAAGAACTTATATTTTTTAGAGAGCTTAAAGTCCATATTACCAAACCTAGATTCAAAAAATAATATGCTATTCTTAATACGTTATTAATTCCGTTTACGAACTTTTGATCATTAGGAAAGTAATTTTCTATATATACCTTTCCATTTTTATAACATTCATTGCCTACGTATAAAATGCTACTACTTGCTAAAAAAATGTATGCTATGTAGGTAATTGTGTTCATTTTTAAATTTTCAGGAATTTTTGAAAGTTTGTATTTAAATTTTTTTACTCTTCTAATTTTAATTTTTCTAAATAAAAAGTGAAACTAAAGGCTAAAACTACTGGAAGACCCAAAAAAATCACTTCTTTTAAAAAATCGATTTTACTGCTATTTCCTAGAGAATATCTCCAAAAAATGAAATAAAAGGCCAGTAATGTTAAGTAACTTAAAACAAACGTCTTTTCTTCTTTATTTAGTTCTCTCCATTTTAAAAGTTCTGTTAAGCAAGACAATGATTGAAATAAACCTAAAGGAATAGCTAACAAGGCTGCAAATACTAAAAATTCGCGATTAAAGATTCCAATAAGTAATAACAAAGAAAAGAATATCATTAAAAATCTATTTATATATTTCATATTTTCAGAAATTATTGAAAGTTTGTGTTTAAATTTTTTTATTTTTTAATCATTTTAGTGAAACTAGATAATAACCAATGTTCATCCGCTTTAATTGCTTTATCTAAAATATTATTTACTGTAGAAGTAACAGAAGATAAATCTAGCATCAATTTTTTAAATTGTTCTGCTTCTTCAGACTCTTCTTTAACATCGTTTTGT
>CALISK010000002.1 GCA_938041625.1 uncultured Tenacibaculum sp.
TCAATAAAACTTAAAAATAAAGGATGCGGATTTAAAACAGTACTTTTATATTCAGGATGGTATTGAACACCAACAAACCATGGATGAGAAGGAATCTCGACGATTTCAACTAATCCAGTTTTAGGATTAATACCAGTAGCCAACATACCACCATTTTCTAATTGTTTTTTATAATTACTATTAAATTCATAACGATGTCTGTGACGTTCACTTATTTCAGTATTTCCATAAGCTTTGTAAGCATTAGAATTTTTAGTTAACTCACAATCCCAAGCTCCTAAACGCATGGTGCCTCCTTTTTCAGTAACATCCTTTTGCTCTTCCATTAAATTAATAACAGGATGAGGAGTTCCTTCATTCATTTCAGTAGAGTTTGCATCTTGTAAATTTAATACATTACGAGCAAATTCGATAACAGCCATTTGCATTCCTAAACAAATACCTAGAAAAGGAATGTTATTTTCACGTGCATACTTAACGGCAGCTATTTTACCTTCAATACCACGCTCTCCAAAACCAGGAGCTACTAACACACCATCTAAATTCTCTAATTGACTAGAAATTTTTTCAGAAGTTAATTCTTCAGAATGAATCCAACGAACATTTACTTTTGTCTCATGAGTAGAACCAGCATGAATGAAAGCTTCAGTAATTGATTTATATGAATCATGTAGCTCAACATATTTACCAATTAAACCAATTTCTATAGTTTGTTTTGGGTTTTTATATTTTTTCACAAATTGATTCCAAGCAATTAATTCAGGTTGCTTTTCACTATTTAAATTCATTTTTTCTAAAACTACACGATCCAATCCTTCATTAAACATGAGGTTAGGAACATCATAAATAGTTTCGGCATCTAAAGATTGAATAACATCTTGTTTCTTTACATTACAAAATAATGCTAGTTTTCGTTTTATATCTTCAGAAATATGATGCTCAGATCTACACACTAAAATATTAGGACCAATACCACTTTGCATTAGCATTTTTACAGAGTGCTGTGTTGGTTTTGTTTTTAATTCACCAGCAGCAGCTAAATAAGGAACAAGAGTTAAATGAATTACAATAGCATTAGTTTCTCCTAATTCCCATTGTATTTGCCTAACAGCTTCAATATATGGTAATGATTCGATATCACCAACAGTTCCTCCAATTTCAGTAATTACGATATCATACTTACCAGTATTACCTAATATTTTAATACGATGTTTAATTTCATCTGTAATATGCGGAATTACTTGTACCGTTTTCCCTAGAAATTCACCTTTACGCTCTTTATTTATTACAGATTGATATATTCTACCAGTGGTAACATTGTTAGCTTGTGAAGTAGGTATGTTTAAAAAACGTTCATAGTGTCCAAGGTCTAAATCCGTTTCAGCACCATCATCAGTAACATAACACTCTCCGTGTTCGTAAGGATTTAATGTACCTGGGTCTATGTTAATATATGGATCTAATTTTTGAATTGTAACTGAGTATCCTCTCTCTTGCAGTAATTTAGCTAAAGAAGCAGCGATAATCCCTTTACCTAGAGAAGAAGTAACGCCACCAGTTACAAATACATATTTTGTGTTGTTCATGCGAGTGTTAGGTTTGCGCAAAAGTACTAACAATGTCAATTACGACAAATAAAAAAGGATTAAATTTAGTGTGTTTTTAGATTAAATTTTTAATCTAAAAAAAATATATTCAATAACTTGGTAAAATCAAAAAACGTTGTATATTTGCCAACGCTTTTAGCAGTCGGAATTACATAAAAGCAAAAACATATTTAAAGAATATTTTTAAAGATATAAATAATGCCGAAAAGAACATACCAACCATCGAAAAGAAAAAGAAGAAACAAACATGGTTTTCGAGAAAGAATGGCTTCTGCTAATGGTAGAAAAGTACTAGCTAGAAGAAGAGCAAAAGGGAGAAAAAAATTAACGGTTTCCTCAGCGGCAAGACCGAAGAAATAATGATTTATAATCATTCATATACAAGGTGTTACTATTTTAATAGTAACGCCTTTTTTTATACCCAATCATTTTTTTATTTTTACAGTTAACAACAACACAAACAACAAGTATTACAAATGCCTAAAAGAAAAGACTTAAAATCGATTTTAATTATAGGGTCCGGACCTATAGTAATTGGCCAAGCATGTGAATTTGATTATTCTGGTTCGCAAGCATTACGTTCACTTAGAGAGGATGGAATAGAAACAATACTAATCAATTCTAATCCAGCAACAATCATGACAGATCCTTCAATGGCTGATCATGTGTATTTATTGCCATTAACAACAAAATCGATTATTAAAATCTTAGAGGAGCATCCTCATATAGATGCTGTATTGCCAACTATGGGAGGACAAACAGCTCTAAATTTATGTATAGAATCAGACGAAAAGGGAATCTGGAAAGACTTTGGGGTTGAAATTATAGGGGTAGATATTGATGCTATTAATATTACGGAAGATAGAGATAAATTTCGTGTATTAATGGAAGAAATAGGAATACCTATGGCACCTCAAGCAACGGCAACTTCTTTCTTAAAAGGAAAAGAAATTGCTCAAGAGTTTGGTTTTCCATTATGTATTAGAGCTTCATTTACTTTAGGAGGAGCTGGTGCTGCCATTGTTTATAATGAAGAAGACTTTGAAGAGAACTTATCTAGAGGTTTGGAAGTCTCTCCTATTCATGAAGTAATGATTGATAAGGCAATGATGGGATGGAAGGAGTACGAGTTAGAATTATTAAGAGATGATAATGACAACGTAGTAATTATTTGTTCTATCGAAAATATGGATCCTATGGGAATTCATACAGGAGATTCTATAACAGTTGCTCCAGCAATGACACTTTCTGATAAAACATATCAGAGAATGCGTGACATGGCTATAAAAATGATGCGTAGCATAGGAGAGTTTGCAGGTGGATGTAATGTTCAGTTTGCAGTATCTCCAGATGAAAAAGAGGATATTATAGCAATTGAAATCAATCCACGTGTATCTCGTTCTTCTGCATTAGCAAGTAAGGCAACAGGATATCCTATTGCAAAAATAGCGTCTAAATTAGCTATTGGTTATACCTTAGATGAGTTAGACAATCAAATTACAAAATCTACGTCTGCTTTATTTGAGCCTACTTTAGATTATGTAATTGTAAAAATTCCACGTTGGAATTTTGATAAATTTGAAGGATCTGATAGAACTTTAGGTTTACAAATGAAGTCAGTTGGAGAGGTAATGGGAATTGGACGTTCTTTTCAAGAAGCATTGCATAAAGCAACACAGTCTTTAGAGATTAAGAGAAATGGAATAGGAGCAGATGGAAAAAGTTATACAGATTATAATCAAGTTATAGATAAACTTAAAAATGCTTCATGGGATAGAGTGTTTGCAATTTATGATGCAATACAAATGGGTATTCCTTTAACTAAGATTCATGATATCACAAAAATAGATATGTGGTTCTTAAGACAATATGAAGAGTTATTTCAATTAGAAAAAGAAATTTCTAAATATACAATTGATACTTTAGAAAGAGAGTTATTGCTTGAAGCTAAACAAAAAGGATACGGAGACAGGCAAATAGCACATATGCTAGAATGTTTAGAAAGTGAAGTATATAAAAAGCGTGAGGAATTAAATATTAAACGTGTATACAAGTTAGTAGATACTTGTGCTGCTGAATTTGAAGCAAAAACACCTTATTATTACTCGACTTTTGAACAGGAGATTGAAACAGCAGACGGAGAAAAATATGTGTCTAATGAAAGTGTAGTTTCTGATAAAAAGAAAATCATAGTTTTAGGATCTGGACCTAATAGAATTGGACAAGGAATAGAGTTCGATTACTGTTGTGTACATGGAGTATATGCTGCAAAAGAATGTGGTTATGAAACTATCATGATTAACTGTAATCCTGAAACTGTTTCTACAGATTTTGATACTGCTGATAAATTATATTTTGAACCTGTATTTTGGGAACATATATACGATATAATTAAGCATGAGAAGCCAGAAGGTGTAATTGTACAATTGGGAGGTCAAACAGCTCTTAAATTAGCTGAAAAGTTAGATAGATATGGTATTCCAATTATAGGAACAAGTTTTAAAGCATTAGATTTAGCAGAAGACAGAGGAAGTTTTTCTACTTTATTAAAAGATAATAATATTCCTTACCCTGAATTTGGTGTAGCAGAAAATGCAGATGAAGCTTTAGCTTTAGCAGATGAGTTAGATTTTCCAATATTAGTTCGTCCTTCATATGTATTAGGAGGGCAAGGAATGAAAATTGTAATAAATAAAGAAGAGCTTTTAGAGCATGTCGTTGATTTATTACGTAAAATACCTAATAATAAATTATTATTAGATCATTACTTAGAAGGAGCTATTGAAGCAGAAGCAGATGCTATTTGTGATGGTGAAAATGTATACATCATAGGTATCATGGAACATATAGAACCTTGTGGAATTCATTCAGGAGATTCTAATGCTACTTTACCGGCATTTAATTTAGGAGAGTTAGTATTAGATCAAATTAGAGAGTATACTAAAACAATAGCATTAGCATTAGAAACAGTAGGTTTAATTAATATTCAATTTGCTGTTAAAGAAGATAAAGTATACATTATAGAAGCAAATCCAAGAGCATCTAGGACAGTTCCTTTTATAGCGAAAGCATATAAAGAGCCTTATGTAAATTATGCAACTAAAGTAATGCTAAGAGAGAATAAGGTTACTGATTTTAATTTCAATCCACAATTAGAAGGTTTTGCAATTAAACAACCCGTATTTTCATTTAATAAGTTTCCAAATGTAAATAAAAATTTAGGACCAGAAATGAAGAGTACTGGTGAAAGTATTTTATTTATTGATAATTTAAGAGACGATCAATTTTATGATTTATACGCAAGAAGAAAAATGTATCTAAGTAAATAATTTACGAGATTATATTTCTAAAAAGCATAAATTAGCTCGAAAAAATATTTAGTATGAATTTTTTCACAAAGCTTAGTTTATGCTTTTTTTTATGCTTAATTGTAGAGGTTTCATTTTCTCAAATAGATAGTGATGCACTTTTTACATTACCAAAGCTAACGAATGCAGAAATGTTAGGAGTAATAACACCTAATACAGGAAGTTTAGTATATAATACGGATGATAATAGTATTTATAAATTTGATGGTACTAATTGGGTAAAAACAGATGCTACTAGTTCTCTTAAATCTGTTGTTTTAAATAGAGTAGGAGGATATACATTACCTAATTTACCTAATCGATATTTTGATTTTCCAATTAATGTGGCGCATACACAATCTATAGATGCAGATACATTTACCGTTACCGGTAATGGAGCAATAAGAGTTTTAAGAACTGGAGTGTATATGATTTCAGCTGAGTTATCAACCTCAAATATGCCAGCAGGTAATACAAAGTATATTATTGGAGCTTTTAGAAATGGAGGTTTAATAGGTTACTTAACAAGAGGGTCTGTAAGTTTGCCTAATAGAGATTGGTGGGGAGGAACAGGTGTTTTAATGTATAATTTGAATGCAAATGATGTAATAAATATACGATACGTTTTAAATGCTGGAGGAACTTTAAATGGACAGTATATGAATATTGGTATAACAAAGATTAAATAAAAAAACCGAAGTTAATTAACTTCGGTTTTTTTATTTAATCATAAATTGCTTCTTAAAAAAAGCCCCCGCCACCTTGCTTTTCATTGTTATCTCTTCTTCTTCTAGATTTAGCTTTGTTTTTACCTCCACCAAATCTATAATTGAATCCGATATATGCAGTTCTACTTTCCCACTTAAATCGACCATTTTGAACAAATGGATTATTTGAGTTAAATTGAAATTTCATAGTATTAAAGATATCATTAACCCTAAAAGTTAAATTTCCTTTACCTTCAAGAACTGTGTAATTTGCACCTAAATTAATCATAGACATAGGGTCTGTTTTCCATTGAATGTCTTCTTGAGCACCACGATACATTGCAAACAATTGTAAACGTAGTTTTTTAGATAAGGTAAAGCTATTACTCAATCTAGCATTAAAAACTTCATTTTGTACTTCTATTTTAGGGGCACTAGTATTAGATAAATCTGTTATGCCAAATTGTTTTTGAGAATAGAAATCCATACTAGCATTTGCTCTCCACCATTTTGCAATTCTATAATTTGCAGATAATTCTACACCATACGCATCTGTATCATCGAAATTTTGAAAAGTTAAAATTTGGCGTACATTAGAAAGGTCTGCAGGGTCTTTAAAAGTAACTCTAGAAATTACATCATTAATATTTCTGTAAAAAGTACCTAAAGTGATAGATCCTCCTTTTATTTTTCTGGTATAGTTAAATTCAACAGAATTTGTAAACTGAGGAACTAAATTTTCATTACCAATAGAAGTTATTAAAGGAGTGCTCCATTCTCTAATAGGGTTTACTTGTTGTATACTAGGCCTGTCTACTCTTTTACTGTAACTCAATTGGAATTGGTTTTTTTCTGAAGGATTATATGTGAAAAAAGCAGAAGGATAGATTGTGAAAATATCATCTGTGACAACTTCATCACCTATGTTTTCTACTGAAAAATTACCTTCTATATTATATTGCTCTAATCTTGCACCCAATTGCATTGTTAGTTTTCCAAACTTATGACCATAGTTTACATACCCAGAGTATATTTTTCTGTCATAATTGAAAGAAGAGTTTTCAAATCCAACTTGATTAGTAATATTAGTATTTTCAGTTTTATTATCTCGATATTCAACTCCCAGTTCTAATTTACCATTTTTAGATATAGGATTTGTGTAATCTAAATTCATTAAGGTGTTTTCTCTTTCGTTGTTTATATCATTAAAATAATTTAAAGATCCATCTAATGGATTTATTAAATCATTATTTAATAATAGACTAGGAGCATCATTTCTAGAGTAAGTAGATTCAAACTCTATATTATGACCTTTTTTATCAAAATCATGTTTGTAATTTACATTATAGGTTTGGTTTTTACTGTCAGATATTTGAGAGTTAGGAGAATTGTTTTCTATTACACCAGAATTATTAGTTATTATAGCACTTCCGTCAGCATTGCTATCAAACCAATTTTGAGTAGTATAAAAAGAAAAAGTATTATTATCATTAACATAAACATCTGCACCTAATTTTACTAAATGAGATTCATTGTTATTTGTGAAAATGAAGTCTTGATTATTCACACCAGAACGATTTACAAAACCAAAATTGTAACGATCACCTCCATTAAAACCATAATTACCAAAAAAATTTACTTTACCAGTTTTATAATTCATGTTTGTTGATGCATTATATCTCACAAAATGACCTGCTTCAACACCGGTATTAATGGAACCATTAAACCCCATATTAGCGTTTTTATTTAAGATAATATTGATAATACCACTCATTCCTTCAGGATTGTATTTAGCAGAAGGGTTTGTGATTAATTCTACACTTTTAATAGAAGTAGAAGGAAGTTGTTTTAATAACTGAGAAGCAGGAATATTAGTAGGTTTTCCATCAACCAATACACGTACATTTTCATTTCCTCTAAGGCTAATATTACCAGATTGGCTATCAACACTTACAGATTGAACATTGTTTAATAACTCAGAAGCAGTTGCACCAGCAGAAGTTAAATCTTTACCAACATTAATTACTTTTCTATCTACTTTTTGTACTACTGTAGACGTTTCAGCCCTAACTTCAACTTCATCTAAAGTAGTAGCATCTTCTTCAATAGCTATAGTACCTAATTTAATATTTCTTTTTTTGTCACTTATAAAGATTTCTTTTTTAATAGTTTTATAACCAATAAACTGAATTTCAATAAAACTTTTCCCTTCAGGAATTTTAGGAACATTAAAGACTCCTTTTTCATTTGTAATACCACCGGTTATTATTTTGTTAGCAGTATTACGAATAATAATGTTTACGTAAGGTAAAGGTTCTTTAGTAGCTTTATCTATAACCTTACCAGATATTTTACCAGGTTTAGGTAAGTTTTCTTTTGCCATTTGAGAAAATGAGGAGACGCTAAGTAAAATTAAAAACGCGCATATAATTTTTTTCATTGTTGAAATTTTTTAATTGTTTTAGTTGCTTAGTAGACCTTTTTTAAGGTAAGTTGTTACTTAAAAAAACTTTTTTAAGTTTTATTTAACTTAAATTAACATTTTTAAAAGAGCCTTTTTAGATGTGTTTAATTTGTTTTTTATGGTAAGTTAATGTTGTTTTAATGGTAGGGTTTTTTCGCATCGTGCTGTATTATATTAAATTATAATAGAATAAAAATGAATAGGATTACAAAAAACAAAAGAATTCTCCAAAGGTTACAAACTAACCTAAACTCTCAATTAACTTTTGTAAAAAGGTTAAAGCTTGGCTTAATCATATTACCTATACTTATTACAGCATGTAGTAAAGAAGAAAATATAGTTAGTACTAAGAATTGTCCAGAAATATCACTTACAATAAAAGAAGATACTAATGATAAAACAAAGATAATTGTACAAGCAGCTTTATCTTTAACCAAAGAAGTAACCTATAAATGGAAAGTGACCGACGAAAAAGGAACTCATGAAGTAAATGATAATACTGGTGCAAGTCTATCTTGGAAAGCAAAAAATGGAGAAACCAAGTTTTGTGTAACAATAAATACTCCTGATTGTAATGAAAAGGAAGAGAAATGCATCACTTATAATTTATCTTGTGATGATACTATACAAACTGTAGCTTCTAGAGTAGATAGAGGTCTATTTTCAAAACCAGTTTTTAAAGATGATTATATGTATTATGCGGAACAAAAAAATGCTGTACTAACTTATCATAGCTTAGTAATCTATAAATTAAAAATTTCGGATGAAAATGCTACTCCAATAAAACTTTTAGAAGTAGAAAATCTAAGTAATGGAAGCATAAGTAGTGGAGGTGTAACTAAGGTATTTGGAGATGTAAATAGTTTAGTGTTTAAAGATGACATTCTTTATATTTCGATATCCAATTTTATTCTACATTCTAAAGTTTATAAAATAAATACTAGTGCGGCGAACCCAAAACTAATAGAAGTACTAGATTGGAAATTAAAAGATGAAGTTAGAGAAATGATAATAAAAGGAGACCAAATGTATGCGATTGGCTTTAAATCTAGGCTTTTTAAATCGGGTTTAACAAATTTAAAACTAGAATTTAATGAAGTGGTTAATTTTAATCCTATCGGAGATTTCAGGTTCCGAACTTTAGATATGGTATATAATGGTAATGAGCTATTTATACTAGCATCGGGTAACGGAATTGGACTTCATATCATTAAGGTTGATATTAATGACCCTAATTTAAAACAGACAATAATTATTTCGAATCTGGATAATGTGTACAAAATGGATTTGTATAATGATGAGTTATATCTTCTAGTCAGAACTCAAGACAATAATGGGAGTTTTATAAGTAAATTAAATATTACAAATAGTTCTTCCTCCCTTGAAAAAATTAGTAAGATATATGATTTTAAAGTTAGGGAGTTTACTTTTCATAATCAATTTATGTATTTATCTGTAGAAGATGACAGTAAAAATAAATATGAATTAGTTAAAGTTCCTTTCTGTTCACTATAATTTTTTTTAATTAAAAAGAGTTCCTTAATACTTTGGTATTAAGGTTTCTTTTTAAAGAAAAATATGAATAGATAGTAGTTGTTAGATATGATTTTTGTAACCAATATTATTACTTAAAGTATTATAAATACTTCTATAAAAAGATCAAGAATAGCAGGTTTTTATTTTTTGTTAGTTATATTCAATAGAGTTTTATCAACTTAAGAGCTAAAATAAATTTTGAATGTTTTGATTGCTTAGTAGGTATATAAAACCGATTTTTGTTACAACTAGTTTAGTATTCTAACATAGAATTAATAATCATGAAAAAAAAGACTTTAGTATTAGGAGCTTCTTTAAAAGTAGAAAGGTATTCTAATAAAGCAATAAAAAGATTGACAGCTAATGCTATAGAAGTAAAGGCTATTGGGTTAAGAGAAGGGGAGGTATCTGGAGTATCTATAGAAAAAGAAAAAATATTTTTTGAAAATATTGATACAGTAACATTGTATTTAAATCCGAAGAATCAAAAGGAATATTATAATTATATCATACAGTTAAAACCAAAACGTGTAATTTTTAATCCAGGAACAGAAAACATGGAATTTGTACAGAAATTACGTGAAAATAAAATAGAGGTAGAAATAGCTTGTACGCTAGTACTGTTATCTACAGGGCAGTATTAACCAGTTTTTGACAAGCTGTATCTGTGGTATATTTTCTACCGACTTCAGCAACATCTACATTTTCAAATATTGTTTGTGCTTCTTCTTTAAAACATGATACATCAGAATATCTACTAGAATAATGTCCTACAATTAATTTACCGGCATTAGCATCTCTAGCAATAAAAGCAGCTTGTTCTGCTGTTGAATGTTTTGTTTTTAAACATAAATGTTCTAAATCTTTTAAGAATGTAGCTTCATGGTATAATAAATCTACATTTTGTATAATTGGAACAATATCTGGTTTATACATAGTATCACTACAAAAGGCAAAACTTTTTGGAGCTTCAGGAGCAAGAGTAAGATCATTATTTGCTATAATTTCTCCAGAATTTAAAATGAAATCTTTACCTGCTTTTAAATTATGATAATCACAAGTTTCTATTTCATCATATAATTTTATGTTTTCAATATCTAATTTACGAGCTTTAGGCTTTTCATTAAATAGATAACCATTTGTATATACTCTGTGATTTAAAGGAATGGTATGAACGGTAACTTTATCATCTTCAAAAATTAATTCACTTTTATTAGAAGATAATTCATGAAAAAAGATAGGGTATCTTACGTGAGATTTAGAAATTTTTAATTGTAATAAAGTGATTTCTTTAATGCCAACAGGACCAAACACATGTAGCGGTTTTTCACGATTTAGAATTCCAAAAGTAGATAACAAACCTATTAAACCAAAAAAATGATCTCCATGTAAATGAGAAATGAAAATATGATTGATTTTAGAAAAACCAACTTTATATTTTCTCATTTGACGTTGTGTACCTTCACCACAATCAATTAAAAAGTGACGATTGTTCATCTCTAAATATTGAGAAGTGGGGTGCGCATTTACTCTT
This sequence comes from uncultured Tenacibaculum sp., assembly GCA_938041625.1. Classification (GTDB taxonomy): domain Bacteria; phylum Bacteroidota; class Bacteroidia; order Flavobacteriales; family Flavobacteriaceae; genus Polaribacter. Next base: position 11,196 of record CALISK010000002.1, read on the forward strand.
GGTGTAGCTGAATGACAACCTAAAATTGTTAACTGTAAACTCATTTAATAACAAAACGTTTAGAAATTATTTCTTTATTTGTTTTAATTGCATAAATGTACATTCCAGAACTTAAATCGTTACGTTTAAAAGGAAGTTTATTATTTCCTTTGTAAGCAGTAACTTTTTTAAAGTAAACTGTTTTTCCCAATACATTTTTTACGCTAATTAAAACTTTTTGTTTGTTGGTTGAATTAAAAGAGATGGTAGTTGTACTTAAAAAAGGATTTGGTGATGCTACTAATTCATTGACAGATTTCTCTTGAGAGAAAACGGATGAAAAACTGACAAAACATAAAATAAATAGTACTTTTTTAATCATATACTTGGGGATTGTTTATTATTAAAAACCTAAATCACGTTGAATATTTTCCATTTCTAAAACATCTTCAGCTTCTTGTATTGTTGGAACAATGTTAAAGCTTTCTGGAAAACTATCTACATCAATATTATTATACACTAACACAAAAGTTGTACCATTATCTCGATGTAAATCAGCATATTTCAAAAATATTGAAATATTTTCAATAGAAATCTTAAGTTTCGATGAAAGGTATATAATTATGTTGTTTTTAGCAAATTTGTGGTGTTGATCTTCAAAAGATGAAGAAAACTCTTTAAAATTATCACCTTCTAAAGAAAATAAAACATACTCGTTTTTTTGTTCGTATTTCATTACTTATCGTTTAATCTGTTGTGCTAATAAATAGATGACAGCCATTCTAACAGCAACACCATTTTCAACCTGATTAAGAATAATAGATTGTTTACTATCGGCTACATCACTTGTTAATTCAACGCCTCGGTTTATAGGACCTGGGTGCATTATAACAATATCTTTGCCAAGATTATCGAGTATTTCTTTATTAATACCAAAAAGTTGAGTGTATTCTCTTGTAGAAGGAAAGTACTTTATAGCCATTCGTTCATGTTGAACGCGTAAAACATTTGCTACATCACACCATTCTAAAGCTTTTTTTAAATTTGTTTCAACTTCTACACCTAAACTTGTAATATACTTAGGAATTAAAGTAGTAGGTCCGCAAACTTTAACTTTAGCACCTTGTAACTGTAATGCAAAAATATTAGATAAAGCAACTCTAGAGTGTAATATGTCTCCTACAATTACAACTTTTTTTCCTTTTAAATTGGAATTTAAAGCTTCTCTCATCGAGAAACTATCTAGTAAAGCTTGAGTAGGGTGTTCATGAGTTCCATCTCCTGCATTTACTATTTTAGCGTCTACATGCTGCGATAAAAAGACGCCAGCACCTACATTAGGATGACGCATAACAACAATATCAACTTTCATTGATAAAATATTATTAACAGTATCAATAAGCGTTTCTCCCTTTTTTACAGAAGATTGACCTGCTGAAAAATTAATAACATCTGCTGATAATCTTTTCTCAGCCAACTCGAAAGATAATTTTGTTCGAGTACTATTTTCAAAAAATAAATTAGCGATGGTAATATCTCTAAGAGAAGGTACTTTTTTAATAGGACGATTTATAACTTCTTTAAAATGAGCCGCAGTTTCAAAAATAAGTTCTAAATCATTTTCTTTTAAATATTTAATGCCTAATAAATGTTCTACACTTAATTGCTTCATCATTAATCAATCTTAGCTTGTTTTGGTACTAAATATATTTCGTCTTTTTGATGCGTTTCTTTCCAGTATACAATTACTTTTTCTTCATTGATAACATCTACCTGTCTTCCTCTGTAATTTGGTTGAATAGGTAAATGACGACTAAATCGTCTATCAATTAATACTAATAATTCGACATTACTAGGTCTTCCAAAATCTTGTAAAGCTGTTAAAGCAGCGCGAACACTTCTTCCTGAGTACAAAACATCATCAACTATTACGACTTCTTTATTTTCAATTAAGAAATCTATCTTAGTAGGTGTTGCTTGTAAAGGTTCGTTGTTTCTTCTAAAATCATCACGATAAAAAGTAGTGTCTAATAGACCAACATCTAATTTTTTGATCTGATAATTTTTAATTAAAATTTTTTCTAATCGTTGCATTAAATAAGTACCTCTTGGTTGTAATCCAATTAAAACGGTATTAGAAAAATCACCATGGTTTTCGATTAACTGACAGGCTAATCGATGCAGAATGATATCAATCTCTTTAGATGTAAGTAATGTTTTTCCGATCATCTTTTACTATCAATTTAATCAATAGTTTCGGTTGTCAAAATTAAAGTAAAAAAGGATGTGAACAAAATTAAAGTTAATGAAACCTAAAAGTATATCAATAAAATTATCTTTACATTTGCCAACTTTTAGAAAAGCCTTGTGTTATTATGATGAAATATATTAGAAATAAGAAGATTAACATAAAAGATGATACGTTAGCAGGTGTCACAGTTTCTTTAGCAATGATACCTGAAGTAGTAGCATTTGCGTTTGTTGCACAGATTAGTCCGATCGTTGCACTTTTTGGTGCTTTTGTGGTAGGAATTATATCAGCAATTTTTGGAGGAAGACCAGGTTTAATCTCGGGTGCAGCAGGAGCTGTAGCAGTTATTTTTGTACATATGATACAAGAAGGACATGCGAAAGGTTTGTTGTTTGATCAACCTGTTGAAAATATGGGGTATTTTTATCTATTGGCCGCAGTGGTATTAATGGGGATTATTCAAATTTTAGCGGGTCTTTTTAAGTTAGGTAAATTTGTACGATTAATTCCGCACCCGGTAATGATGGGATTTGTAAATGGATTAGCAATTGTGATTTTTATGGCACAATTAGGAATGTTTAAAGAGAATAAAAAAGATTTCTTTGGACAAAATAAGCGAGAAACAAAATCAAAAGAATTGGTTTATAACGTTTCTAACAATAAAGTAAAAGATATTGCATCTGGTACGGTATTATTTTCGATAGAAGGAAACTCAATAAAAAATGTAGCAACTAATGAAGAGGCTTTTTTAATTTCTGAAGTACAGGTTTTTGATAAAGAAACAAAAAAAGTAGTTTTTAATGCGACTGATGAAGGCTTCTATTCAGTAAAAGATAGTGGAGTTGTAAAATCGATAATGGAAGGAGAGACTTTGTATACAATGATAGGGTTGGTTTTATTAACGATGTTAATTGTTTGGGGATTACCTAAGATAACTAAGAAGATACCAGCTGCGCTTACGGCTATTTTAATTGTTACATTAATTTCTATTATTGGTGGATTGCAATCAATTAATGTAGGTGATTTTATTAGAGATGGTGGAGGGGCTGGATTAAATGGGTTTGATGAGTTGTCTAAAAACATGAATATTTTTGAATTATGGAGTAATCTTCCTTTTAATTTGGATACGTTAAAGTTTATTGCGCCTTATGCATTTTTAGCAGCTTCCGTTGGATTAATAGAGACCTTAATGACTATGAATTTGGTTGATGAATTAACAGACTCTAGAGGTAATGGAAATAAAGAGTGTGTAGCGCAAGGAGCAGGAAATATTGTTAGTGGTATGTTTGGAGGTACTGGAGGTTGTGGTATGATTGGACAAACAGTAATTAATATTAATGCTGGTGGTAGAGGAAGATTATCGGGTGTTACCATGGCGGTAACTTTATTAATATTCATTTTGTTTGCTGATAAATATATAGAGCAAGTGCCTATTGCAGCTTTAGTAGGAGTAATGTTTATGATGGTGATAGAAACTTTTGCTTGGTCTAGTTTTAGAATAGCTAATAAAATACCGAAAGCGGATTTAATTGTATTAATTATAGTTTCTGCTGTAACGGTTTTCTTTGATTTAGCAATTGCAGTTTTTGTAGGAGTTATTATTTCTGCATTATCATTTGCATGGGAAAGTGCTAAGAAAATTAGAGCAAGAAAAAGAATGAAACCAGATGGAACTAAGGTATACGAAATTTGGGGACCTTTATTCTTTGGTAGTATTACTACTTTTAATGAAAAATTTGACATTAAAAATGATCCAGAAAAAATAGAAATTGATTTTGTAGAAAGTCGTATTTCTGATCATTCAGCTTTAGAGGCTTTATTTGTTTTGGTAGAAAAATATCAAGCAGTCGGAAAGGAAGTGAAATTAAAACATTTAAGTGAGGATAGTAAAGTTTTAATGTACAAGGCAAGTGATAAATTTCATGATATTATTATAGAAGATGTAGATGATCCTCGTTATCATCTAGCAGAAAATCCTGAAGCTTTTCCTAAATCTATACATGAATATAAATTTTAATTAAAAAGAGACTACTAAGGATGTATTCAAGGACGTCTTCGTATAAAAATTAACTAAAAAAGGATCGCTATAGCGATCCTTTTTTAGTTAATTCTTTATAAAGATAACCTCTCTTATCACTTGCCACTTTTCATTGGTTTTAACTAAATCGATGCTTAATAAAATTTCTTGTTCTTCTCCTGTTAAATTTACTTTACGAGTAACAATAACATGTCCAATATTGTTGTTTACATCAATATGATTGAATTTAGCCCAAGTATTTAAAGGAGCATCTCCATTTTTTAATTTCGTTGAAAATAAATCTTTAAAAGCCTGTTTGTCAGAAATTGTTTTTTGACCATTTTTATCTATCATAATAACTTTTAAATCTTCATGGTATATGATATCTAATTGTTGAATGTCAAAAGTAGTTCCAGCTTTTATTAAATTTTCAATGGTTTGTTTTAACGATAACTCAGTTATACTTTCCATATTTATAGTGTTTCTTTGGTTTTTATACTTTGAGTGTAGTTTCCAAAAACTTTTCTATCATATACCCAAGAAATAATTGTTAATATAATAGCAACTATAGAAAACATATATTCTCCATCAGCAACCATTAAATGAGCAAAAAAAGCTAAAATAGCATCGAAAATAAAACCAGCATAGGCTAGTTCTTTTAGAAAAAGAGATTTCTTAGTTAAAATGACAATCGGGCCTAATATTTTAAGTATTGCTAACGGATAAATAATCCATATAGGAAATCCTAAATTGATAAAGAAGCTTTCTGCTCTTGGATAATTAAAAATATACATCATAGCTCCCATAATAAATAAGGCGCTTAATAAACCTGTAGCTATCCAGTAAATTGTTTTAGTTGTTTTCATTGAAATAAAATTTAAAATGTTTTTATAATGTTAAGTAATTCTCTTGGTTCCAATCTAGTCATGTAATCCTCCTCAAAATGAATATGCATGATTTCCCTTTTTTTATTGATTACATAAATTGCAGGTACAGGTAGTTCATAATTACCATTTCCATGAATCTTAGTAAGATCCATTCCAAAGTTTTTATATTCTTTTTTAGACGCTTCATCTAATTGAAATACAATACCTATAGCCTTCATTAATTTTGCATCTACGTCTGTGAAAACGGGAAGTGATAATGAGTTTTTAACATGTGTTTGATTTGCAAGCTCTATACGTTCTGCACTAATACCAATAATATCTGTACCTTCTATATTAAAATCATTTTTTAACTTTTCGTACTCTCTTAACTCCATATTACAGTACGGACACCAACCACCTCTATAAAAATTTAATACTAGAAAATTTGTATAATCAATATTGCTTAATAGTGTAGTTTCATTGTGAATACTCTGAAGAGTAATGTCAGGAATTATATCACCAACTTGAAGAGTTTTTTCTTTTAGTTTATTTTTTTTTATTTCAGTAATACTGTCTTTAAAAACTTGTATAATGTTCTGCGGCATCCTATTCATAGTAGCATCTCGCATTTGTTTTAATTGTTCTTGTAATGTCATTTAAACCAAATTTTGTTCAGTACAAATGTCTTATTAAGTAGAGGTAAATGAATTATCTATTTAAATTTAAAGATAGTCAATGTCTAACTGAGTATACTTTTTAAATTTCTTGTTGAAATTGAGTAGGAGTGGTACTTGTAAATTTTTTAAAAAAACGAATGAAGTTTGAAGGCTCTTTAAATCCCATTTTAAAGGCAATCTCTTGCGAAGTATATCTTTTTTCAGAAATATTTCTTTTAGCTTCTAATAATAACCAATTATCTAAAAATGTTTTTGCAGTTTTATTGGCTATTTGTTTGCAAATATCGTTTAAGTACTTATAAGAAACGGATAGTTTAATAGCGTAATCTTTTGCATTATGGGTTTCTTTATAATGTTCTGTTATTAATTGTTTAAACAAAATGAAATCTTTAAAGCGTTTACTTTCAAATGTTTTATGTTGGTATATAGAAAGGCGTTTTATTTGAAAAAGTAAGGTTAAAAAAGCAGCATTTAAAACTTCTGCTTTCATATTACTGTTTTCATTTTTGTGTAAATCTTCTAATGTTTTTAAAAAAGGAGCTAAAGAAACTAAATTTTCTTTTCCTATTAGTATGCTAGGGGTATGGTAAATATGTAAGAAATGAAAAAGATTTGTTTCGCTTATGTTTTTAGTAATAAAATCTTCTTCAAAAGAAACGATACAACCTTTAACGGTTAAATTTTTATTGAAAGAATGTACTTGATCTTTAGAAAGAGGAATTATGGTACCAGGAGTAAGTATTTCTTCTTTAAAATCGATAGTGTGAGTACTTTTACCTTCTGTAATAATTAATAAGGCATGAAATGCAATTCTGTGTGGATTAGATAGATCGTAATCACTTTCTTCACATCTTCTATGTAATTCTTTAATTGTAATGAATTCAAAAGGAATTGGTTGATTTACAAACCTAGAAAAGATAACATTTTCTATTTCTTTAGCCATAGTAAAAATATTTTTAAACGTAAATTCTATTCTTTAAAAGAATAATTAACGCCATTAAATTTAAGTGTTGTTTTATGAAAAGAAACTTTATCTTTATAAACACACTCTCCCTTTTTATCATATTCATTTTTAGTTTCTGTAACTTTATTTTTAATTAAGATATTAAAATAGCCATTTGTAAAGTTATTTGTAATAATAAAAATTTTATCTTCTTTTAAAAATTCGCCATAACAAGTGGTATCCCATTCACCTGTATATTCCATAGCTGTATAATCATTTAAAATATTTTTTAAAGAACTAGAGTTATCTTTTACGAATAAAGAAATAGATTCTTTACTATATGGATTCGGTTTAGAGTTGTTATAAAAATAGACACGAATACCAAAAACTCTTTTGTTTTTTGTTACTTTATAAGGAGCTGTATCTATCTTTATTTCGGCTAGTAATACAGCATCAGAAACCCAACCATTTGTTTTTGAACTTTGAAAATAACGATGTTTAATTTTGTTAGTTTGTGAGTCTATTATTAAAATATGACTATGTAGCTCGAAACCAAATTCTTCTTCTTTTACTATTTCAGGAATTACAACAATAGTTTCATTTTCTATATTTGGGAATGGTTTAGAGACTACTAAACTTAATTTACATTGTTTTTTACTTAAATTTAATTGTTTTAAAATCTTAGTTAATTGAATTTTGTTTTGTGCTAGCAGAACACTATTTATAGATAAAAAGAAAAGTATGAGTGTTTTTTTCATAAGTTTATTTAATTAACTGTGTTCAATATTTTTATTTCATGTACCTTTTTATCTTTTTTTAAATCAAGGCTATTAAAGTTAATATATTCAAATATCTCTTCTGTTTTTTTTGTTTCTCGTTTTAAATAAGTTAAGTAATTTTTTTCAAAATTATGATTCTTTAATTTTTTTAAAATAAATTTTATAAGATTTACAGGGGTGTTTTCATCAGAAATAAATCTAAATTTAAGGTGCTTTAGCTCTTTGTCAAGATATTTCTCTTTTACTGATTCTATGAATTCATCAAAATTATTAATATCAATAAATTTATTTCTTACCTGTATTCTATATTCATCTTTAAAAAACACATCTTTTGAATATTTTGGTTTTCCTATTATGATATTTTCTATTAGTGATTCTTGTTCAAAGGTTATAAAATTAATTTTAGGGTTTGCTATTCTAGGAAATGTTATTTTGATTAATAAATCTTTTAGATAATCTTCTAAAATATGTGAGCTATTAAGAATGTGTTTCTCACCTATATAATCGCCATAATTTTGTGCGTTTTTTAAATATATTTTTTTACCATTGAAGTCTACTTTATAATTAAACAAGCCACCACAATCACCAGTAATTAACTCTTTTTCTTTTACAGAGTGTATAATGCTATAAGGAGTAAAAGTATATTTATTAGAATATGCTATAGAATCGTTTTGGTTTATCAAATCTAATGTCCAGTATCCTGAATTTGGTATTTCACTTTTAAAATGCCAATGACCTTCTATTTTTGAAGAGTTATTACAGCCGATAAAGATGATAAAACTAATAAAGAATATGTGATTTATTTTATTTTTCATAGTTTATAATCTGTTTAGCAAATTACTCATTTTAAATAATTATAGATTATAAGAGATCTACAAAAAACTAAATTTAACAAACAGGGTATTTAGATTTAATTCTAAACACCCAGTTTTGACATTTTAAAGTAAATGTTATTTATCTATTACCTTTTTCAAAGGGAGGTTTCCAGCTTTTAGTTTTCATAATAGTTTTAACTTCTTCATATGATAACGGATAGTAATTATGACAATCAACTCCAATATCAAAAGACAAGGAAGTTTTATCGTCAGATAAAGAACCATGTGAATGACCATATAAATGATATGTTCCCCAATGAGAAGCATTCCATTCTCGCATAGCATAATGAAATAGTACAATTAGCTGTTCTCCTCTTTCAAATTCATCATCTTTAACTACTAGTTCATAATAATCTTTTATCCATTCAAACCTTGAATGACAATCTTGAGCAGATTTTTCATGGTTTCCGTTAATTAGATAAATTTTTCCATTTAATCTGTCAAGAATTTTTCTCAATTTACCTGAAGAAGAAAGGCCAACATCACCTAAGTGATAAACTTCATCTTCTGGTTTTACTCTTTCGTTCCATTTTTGAATTAAAACTTCATCCATTTCATCTACGTCCTTAAAAGGACGCTCAGAAAATTTGATTATATTTTTATGTCCAAAGTGATGGTCTGAAGTAAAAAATATTTTACTCATTTTTAGTATATTTTAATTTATATTATTTTCCATTCTTTTTGTTATTGAATTGTTTAAATCCAACTTTGGACTCTTCAGGTTATATCTTATTGTTTTTAAATGTTTTCATATAGTATTGATTTTATAATTCTTCAAATTTAATTATTTTTTAGCTTTAATACACATAAAAGAAGGAAACCGATTAAGTTCTTCATAATGTTTCGGATCTAAATTTTTAAACTCTTCTACAGGTTTTGGTTCTATTAGTTTAGAAATAGAGAATCCGTTTTCAATAAGAGGGTTTATACAATCTTGCAAAGATCTTCTATAACTGTATATCTCAATTGGAGAGCCAAAACCAGTCCATGTACATTGTACAGGTTCAATGTTAAAATAGATTTCAGAATTGTAATATTGATATTCAAAAAAAGGATGTTCAATAGAAATAATAAGTTCTCCATTAGGTTTTAAAACTCTGTAAAATTCCTGTAAAGTAGTTTTCCAATCTTTAATATAATGCATGGCAAGTGCACATACAACGACATCAAAAGTTTCCGATTTACAACCATTTAAAGGTTTCTGAATATCATGAACATAAAAATCACCTTGATTTCCATTCCTTTCTTTGGCATATTTAATCATTTCCTCACTAATATCTAAACCTACGACAGTTGCTTTTTTAGAAAGTAATATTTCAGCGTATTTACCAGGACCACAAGCAGCATCTAAAATATGTTTGTCAGTAACATCACCTATTAATTTTAACGTGTTTGGGCGATCATAATATGCATTATGAGGTTTATGATCTATTAACCGACTGTAATCTTTAGCAAGTTTGTTATAAGCTGTTTTAATTTTTACTGTGTTCATAGTTTATTTTGATTTTATTAATAAAAATCCAGTTGCAAAAATCCAAATAGATATAGAGAAGGTGAAAATTCTAAAACCTAATAGACTAGTAAAAACAAAATTATTAAAGAGACCTAAAAGAGTAATTATTAGAATAATAATGCCTAATAAACCAATCCATTTTTTACTAGTTTTTAATTGAAGTATTTGTAAAGAATATAAAAAGATAGCTAGTGCTAAAGCACAAATAAAAATGTAATCTAAAGATTTGTTAACTGCAAAACTGAAAGAAGTAATCGGTTTTAAAATTGCTAAGTTTTCAGAAAGCCTATCTGAATACATATTTAAAAAATAAGGAAGTGCTAAACCATTAAATAAAGCAGCAAATAATGCAGCTATTAAACCTAAAGAAACGATGATAAAAGCTAAGATAGAAATATGATACCTATTGGCAAGTCTTTTTGAAAGTCCATAAAAACCGAAAAGAACAAAAGGGATACAACAAATGGCTAAAGTATGAGTACCAGTAATGATTTTTGTAGTAGCTATTATTTTTTGAAGACTTCCACCAGAAGGATGTAAGCTCATTGTTAAAATGATAAGTAATGCTCCTAGAATAAGTGAAATTCCAGTGCTTTTGTAATATTGTTCTTCCATTGATTTTTGTTTAATATTTAAAAATCAAAAGTCAATAGAATTGTAGAAATAAACACTTGATCGAAATCAATAAATTTAGGAGGTATGTATTCTATTTCGAACTCTACTTAAAGTTTCAGGTGTTATTTTTAAGTATGAAGCAATTATTTTTTGTGGAAATTTTAAAATGAGATCAGGTTTTTCTTTCAATAAATGCGCATATTTTTGATTAGGAGTATAGTTTTTATCAAAAAAATGAACACGATTATTAGCGATATTTAAAATTTCTCCCATTTGTAAAAAAGATGGAGCAATGGCAATTAATTTATGAATAGATTCTATGGTTAGTTTAGAAGTAGAAGTATCTTCGAAAGCAGTAATGTAATTTTCTGAAGGGCTTCTAGATGAGAAACTTTTAACGTTGAAACACCAATCTTTTTCTGTAAATAAATCAATGATATTTTGATCTAAATTATCATCAATTTCATATTGATATGCTGAACCTTTAGTAATAAAATGAACTTCAGAACAAACAGCATCTTTAGGGAGAATTGTTTCTCCTTTTTTAAATTCAGCAGGTATTAATTCATGTTGTAATAGTTGTAGTTCTTTTGAAGTGTATTTTCCAGATTCATCTAGTGTAGATAAAAGAAGATTATTCATGATTTTTGAAAATTATAAAAAGACATTTGAAATATACGAATCCTATAATTATCGATAGCCATTTTTTCTAATCAACTCTTCATCAAAAACTGCTTTTCCTTTTTTATTGTAATACTGTTTTTTACCATCTAAAGTAAGTTCCTCAATTTCATCTGTAAAATAGTAATTAGCTTTATCAAATTTTATAGGAATAATTACTTCTCCTTTTATATTTATAAATCCATGTTTTTTATTGTTTGAAACTTTAGCCAGTCCTTTATGAAATCTATTCGCTTCATCAAATTGGAAGTCAATAATAATTTCGTTTTTAGCATTAATAAACCCCCATTTATACCCATTAAACACAGCAGTTAAATCGTTAAAGATATATGGATCAATTTTATCATATTTTGGAATACTTATTGTTTTTCCAGTAGTGTTTATAAATTTATAGCCTTTGTTTTCTTTCACTAAGGCGTATCCATTTTTAGAAAAATCAGTAGCATAACTGTATTTAAAAGGAAGTGTCTGTTCTCCTTTTATGTTGTAGAAAGCAAAATCAGAGGCATAGCCATTAATCTCTTTATTCACATAGTTTTCTACTTTAAAGAACCCATTTTTAAAAACAGAAACACGTTCAAATTTCATAGGGATAATTATTTTTCCAAATTTATTGATAACTCCACTTCTTTGATAAGAAAAAGACCTTTTAATAGCTCTTAATTCGATTAATTCTTCTTCATTAGCTTCTTTACGAGCATAGATAAAATCATCAATGAAATAAGAACTAAATCGATATTTGCATGGAATAATTTCTTTCCCTTTTAAATTAACAAACCCATTTACATATCCTAATTTATTATCATCTTTTGTTACCTCAATAAGTTGAGCAGTTTCATCAAATCTATTAATAGAGTGATATTTGCCAAACGGAATAATAATATTTCCTTCAGAATTGTATAAACCTACAGTATTATTTTTAACAACTTCAATCACAGAACATTTATTCCATACTCTAATATTATCATGAAGTAAAGGAATAATCTCTTCTCCTTTAGTATTTATAGCGCCTGTTAAACTATTTTTAATGGTGATATCTTCTTCTTTGTAATAAGAACAATTAATATCGACAACAGCAATTCCGTTTTCAAAATCTTTTATTTCACAATATTTAAAAGGAGTCTT
>CALISK010000003.1 GCA_938041625.1 uncultured Tenacibaculum sp.
TAATTTAATAATTTTATTGGTGAAATTAACAGTATGAATAGCTTTTGTTAGAAGTTCATTATTATTAGTTCTCTTATAAATATTTAATAAGATTATTAATTTTATTTTTAGCGCTTTAATAAGAGATCTTTGATCTTTAGATTTCAATAATTCTTCGTTTGAAAGAATAGAGAGCTTTTTCTTACTGTTAAAATTATTCTCTAGAGATTTGTTGATGTTATGTAACGCTTTTTTGTAATTGTGTTTAGAAATATAATAACTAGCTATATTTAAATAAGCTTCATTAGAAATATATTTTCCAAAGTCATGTTTTAAACTTTGATTTAAAAAAAATAGACAACTATCATTTTTCCTTTTTAAATATAATTCTCCTATGTTTAAACTTGTAAGAGAAATTCCTGCACTGTCTTTGTATTTATATGCGACTTCAAAATTTTTATTATAGTAATACTTTGCTTTTTTATAGCTGTATAGATGTTTTAGGGAATATAAATTAGCAAAACTAGTATTAATAGCATAAAGAATTTTTTTGTTTTTTTTAAATTTTTCTGATTTTTGAAGTATGCTATCCCCTTTCTTAAGATAAAAAAGCCCTAATTCAGTAGCTTCTTTAGAATTTATTTTATTACAATTATCTGCTAACCTAGTATAATGAGTGAATAAACTTATACCTGAACGATGTTTCTCTAATAAAGGGATGCCTTTAAGAAAGTAATTAATAGCTTCATAATAGTTTCCTTTTTTAAAATAGATATTAGCCGCTTCACAGTAAGATTTCCCTACTTTTAAAGTCAGCTTATTTGACTGAATGGCTCTTTTATAGAATTTTATAGAGGTATTTAAAAGTTGTTTTTTAGAATGAAATTTACCTAAATTGTATAGTGCATTTATATGTTTTTTATTCCAAATTTGTAAACTATCAAGAGTTTTAACTTCAATTAATCCATACTTTATTGCTAAATCATAATTTCGTTTTTTTTTATAAAAAAAAAACGAAAAACTATGAGCTATATCAGCATAAAGAGTGTTTTTTTTTTTGCAAGCTAAAATACGATCTACTTTTTTTTCTGTTATTATTTCTTTTTTACTCAGTGCTATAACCTCCTTATAGCTGTATTGAGCTTTAATTTTAATATTAAAAAAAAGTAATATTAGAAAAAAAAGTAGATTTGTTAGTATTTTCAATGTTTATAAAGTTAATTGACCTTTCATTACTAAAATATATTGTATACCACAGTCATTAATTATTGTTTTGAGTTCAGATTCTGAAACTCTTAAGTATGTATATGGAGGTGGTTGTCCATTATCACCTTCATCATCTTCTAATACTATTTTTGGATCTGCGCTTCCGGCTCCTTCAGTAAGGCTTCTAAAAGAAGCTATTTCAAATGTTTTTATAGTAATAATTTCTCTGTAAACTCCATTTTTAATTCCTAATTCTTTTATGTTTAATAGGTTGATATTTAGTTTTTTAATAAAGCAGTTTCTCGATTCGTTTATCTTTGATTTTGAACGATATGCAATAGTAAATGAGATAGTTTTAGTATTTCCTCTTTTGCTAGTTAATCCTACTTTTTTCAATTCCTTATTGTTGAATGTAACTATAGCGTTTTCTTCTGAGACTAGTTCTTCATTTTGTTGACATGCAACAATCATAAATAATGAAATTAAACTAATAATAAATAATCTTTTCATGTAATAATCTTTTATATATGTTTCTTTATTGTTAGTTAAATATTAAAATGTTACCCACGCAAAAGTAAAAAATTATACTTTTGTACACTAATTTTAAAAAATGGAAGAAATTTTTTTAAAAGCGCTAGTAAAAGGAGATTCAAAAATTATAACAAAAATATATACAATTAGTTTTCCCTTTGTAAAGAAATTTATAAAGGAAAACAAGGGTAGTACCCAAGATGCAGAAGATATTTTTCAAAAAGCATTATTACAAATATCTGTTCGTCATAGAAAAGAAAAAATTAATATTAAATCTACATTTGAGGGGTATATTTTCACTGTATGTAAAAATTTATGGAGAAGAGAATTAAATAAACAGAAAAATAGGGTAACAAATTCAGAGATAGTAGAACATGTAAGTGAAACCAGAGATAATTCTTTAGCTCTTGTAGAACAAAAAAGGCAAGAATTATTTATAGAGAAATTAAATGAAATTTCTGATAATTGTAGAAATATTTTAACATTGTTTTTTGCTAAAACATCGTATGCAGACATTGTTAAGGACACAGAATATACTTCGGAATCTGTTGTAAGACAAAGAGTGTTTAAATGCAAAAAACGATTAACCGACCTAATAAAAAAAGATGTAAGATTTAATTCATTAAAAGAATTATGAATTTAGAAGACGATATATTAATAGAACATTTCTTAAGAAATAAACTTTCTAAAGAAGATAAAAGTCAATTTTTAAAAAGAATTGAAAATGATAAATACTTTAAAGAGGCGTTTTTAATAGAAAAACAATTATTTGAATCTTTAAATAACGAAGAGTGGAGTTTTGCAGAGAACATAAATGTTGAAGAAATAGAAGAGTATGAAGAGTTATTTAACTCAGAAGAAACGTTGAAGTTGAAAAATAAAATTGAAAGAGTTTCTTTTAATTATAAGAAAAATATTAAAAGAAAAAGGATTATAACTTTTGTTACAAGTATAGCTGCTGTAATCTTATTATTTGTTATATTAAATAATTCTTTTAATTCTTCAATTGATTTTGAAAAAATATATTCAGAAAATATTGAGTTAAAAAAAATGCCTTCTTTTATAAGCAGAGGAGAAGAGAGCAGTATTACTAATTTAATTGTTGCTGAGAAATTGTTCAAAGAAAAAAAATACAAAGAATCAGTTTCTAAGTTTGATGAAGTTTTATTAAAAAATAAAGAGAATGGTTCTATTTATGTTTATAAAGCGATTGCACATATAGAGTTAGGTCAGTATCATAAAGCAGAAGGAGTTTTAAATAAATTAATTAATTCTGATTTAATAGATGCTCAAAAAGGGTATTGGTATAAGGGCTTGTTGTTTATTAAATCAAATAAATTAGAAAAAGCAAAAGAATTATTGAATATGATTGTTGAAAAATCGTATTTTAAAAATAAAAAAGCTAAAAAAATACTAACAGAATTATAAAAAAAACTATACCCCGAAACTCTGTCTCGGGGTATTTAATTAATTTGTTGTTATTAGCAAGTAAAAATATAACATCTCTTAAAGCTATTTCTATCATTACCCACCTACAACTATCATATTTTTAATTTGATAAAAGGGGGCAATCCTCTCATTTATATTTTTTATTCTGCTTTTTTTTAAACAATTCCTAAATTTAAAATTGGTTTTTATAATTTAGATTTTTAAATTATTCGAATAATCCACAACTGAAACTGCGAGAATCCCAATCACAAGGTCTAAATTTAATAACGCCATGTGGATTACATTCACATGGTTGTAAGCTTAGTACAGATCCATTTCCATGAATTGATTTTTGTTTAGATTGACTCAAGACAATCCCTAAATTTAAAATTGATTTTTTCATAATTATTAAGATTTAAAATTGATTAAATCCTTGAACATTTTAAAGACACTCAAGGTTGTGTCTATTCTTCGCGAAAAATATTTTGAGTCAATTATACATTAATATATAATTAAACTTAATTCAATAAGAAAGGTATAGATAAGGTGTTCATGCAATTTTTACTTTTTTCTATAAATTTACAGATAAATTAGTTTCTCTAAAAACAAAAAATGTTAAAAAATAAAATCACTAACAATTGTAGTATTATGTTAGTGATTAATGTGCGAAATGTGAAAAAAATTGTATTTATAGTAATTCTTTTTTCAAAAATTTAGCAGTATAACTAGTCTTATGTTTCGCTACTTTTTCAGGGGTACCAGTAACTAAAATTTTACCACCACCTTTACCACCTTCCATTCCAACATCGATAACATGATCAGCTAGTTTTATAACATCTAAATTATGTTCAATAATTAAAACGGTATTTCCTTTATCTGCTAATTTGTTTAAAACATCCATTAGCACACGAATATCTTCAAAATGAAGTCCAGTAGTAGGTTCATCTAAAATATAAAATGTATTTCCTGTATCTCTTTTAGAAAGTTCAGAGGCTAATTTAATTCGTTGCGCTTCTCCACCAGAAAGTGTTGTTGATTGTTGACCTAAGGTAATATAACCTAAACCAACATCTTGTATCGTTTTTAATTTTCTGAAAATTTTAGGAATAAGTTCGAAAAAAATAACAGATTCGTCAATAGTCATTCCTAAGATATCAGAAATAGATTTTCCTTTATAACGAATTTCTAGTGTTTCTCTATTAAAACGTTTTCCTTGGCAGGTTTCACATTCAACATGAACATCAGGTAAAAAATTCATTTCAATAACTCGAAGTCCACCACCTTGACATGTTTCACATCTTCCGCCTTTAACATTAAAACTAAAGCGACCAGGTTTATAACCACGAATAGCTGCTTCAGGAGTTTTAGCAAATAAACTTCGTATTTCACCAAAAACACCTGTATAGGTTGCTGGGTTAGATCTCGGAGTTCTACCAATAGGAGATTGATCGATATCAATTACTTTATCTATATGCTCTAAGCCTTCTATTTTTTTATAAGGCATTGGCTCTTTTACACCTCTGTATATATGAGCATTTAAGATCGGGTATAGAGTTCCGTTAATTAAAGTAGATTTACCACTACCAGAAACTCCACTAACACAAATCATTTTACCCAAAGGAAACTCTACTGTAACATTTTTTAAATTATTACCATTAGCGCCAAAAAGTTTAATACTATTTCCATTTCCCTCACGTCTTTTTTTAGGAACTTCAATTACTTTTCTTTTCGATAAATAATCAGCAGTAAGCGTTTGATCATTTTTAAAATCTTCATAAGAGCCTTTACTAACAATTTCGCCACCATGAACTCCAGCTCCAGGTCCAATATCTAAAACATAATCTGCATTTTTTATCATGTCTTCATCATGTTCTACTACCAAAACAGAATTACCTACATCTCTTAATTTAATTAAAGAATCAATTAATTTTTGATTATCGCGTTGATGTAAACCAATGCTAGGTTCATCTAAAATATATAATACACCTACTAACTGAGAACCAATTTGAGTAGCTAAACGAATACGTTGTGCCTCTCCACCAGAAAGAGACTTAGAGGTTCTGTCTAAAGTTAAATAATCTAAACCAACATCTAACAAAAATTGAATTCTAGTGCGAATTTCTTTTAAAATTTCACTAGCGATTTGTAATTGTTTTTCAGAAAGTTGTTCTTCAATGTTTGTAAACCATTTAGCCAATTCATTTACATCTAAATTAGTTAAATCGCTAATGTTTTTATCAGCGATTTTAAAATGTAAAGATTCTTTCTTTAGTCTTTTTCCTTCACAAACAGAACAGGTAACTTCATCCATAAAACCTTTAGCCCAACGTTTAATAGAAGAGCTATCGGTATTTTTGTATTGATTTTGTATAAAGGAGATAATTCCTTCAAAATCTATCTCATAGTTTCGGGTTACACCCGCTGTTTTAGATTGAATTTTAAAACTCTCTTTTCCACCGTTTAAAATAATTTCTAAAGCTTCTTTTGGAATCTCACTTATAGGATCGGTGAGTTTAAAATTATAACGTTCTGCAATTGTTTGCAATTGTTTAAAAATCCAGCTACTTTTTTGCTCACCTAAAGGGGCTATTCCTCCATTTTTTATAGAAATACTATCGTCTGGAATTACTTTTTTAAGGTTTACTTCACTGGTAATACCAAGGCCATTACAATTTTTGCAAGCTCCCTTAGGAGAGTTAAAAGAAAATGTATTTGGTTCAGGATTTGGGTAAGCAATTCCAGAAGTAGGACACATTAATTCTCTACTAAAATATCGAGGAGTTGTATCATCAACATCAATAACCATTAAAATGTTATCTCCTGTATATAGTGCTGTTTTAATTGTTTCTTCTAATCGTTTGTCAACAGCTTCGTTTACAACAAGCCGATCAATAACCACTTCAATATCATGGTTTTTATAGCGATCGAGCTTCATGCCTTTTTCAATTTCACGAATCACTCCATCAACACGAACACGAACAAAACCCTGTTTGGATATTTGCTCAAATAATTCACGATAATGTCCTTTTCTAGATTTGATTAAAGGAGCTAGAACAGCAATACGTTTATTAGCAAAATCTTTTAAAATCAATTCTTTTATCTGTTCATCAGGATAACTAACCATTTTCTCACCAGTATTGTAAGAATAGGCATCCGCTGCACGAGAAAACAAAAGACGTAAAAAATCGTAAATTTCTGTAATGGTACCAACAGTAGAGCGTGGGCTTTTATTAGTCGTTTTTTGTTCAATAGAAATAACAGGAGATAAACCGTCAATTTTATCAACATCAGGTCGTTCTAACCCACCTAAAAACTGACGAGCATTTGCAGAAAAAGTTTCAATATATCTTCGTTGTCCTTCTGCATAAATAGTATCAAAAGCTAAAGAAGATTTTCCACTACCACTTAAGCCAGTAATAACAACTAGTTTTTCGCGAGGTATTTTTATATCGATATTTTTTAAGTTATGAGCTCTTGCTCCATAAACTTCAATAAATTCTTGTTCTTTCAAAGTAAAAAATTTGACGAACTACAAATTTAGCGAATAGAAAACGATTTTTTATTGATGTTGATAACAATTAAATTAAGCTGTCGTATCTTGCACAAAAATAAATTACATGAGTTTTATAAATTCCATGCGTCATTTTTTTGAGCGAAATGGTTTTGACGTTTCATCTCGGTTAGCAGACAGATTAGGAATGCGAACAGTAAATGTACGTTTGTTTTTTATCTATATTTCTTTTGTAACTATAGGTTTATCGTTTGGAATGTATTTAACGATGGCATTTTTACTTCGATTAAAAGATATGATTTATACAAAACGTACTTCCGTTTTTGATTTATAATTTTAAAAAATGAAAAAAGTAGTAATAACAGGAAGTAATGGACTTCTTGGACAATCTTTGTTAGATTTATTTTTACAAGAAAAAGAGTATGAGGTTGTCGCTTTATCAAGATCTAAGAATAGATATCCAAAAACAGAAGGGTATCAATTTTTTTCTACAGAATTAACGGATAAAATAGCGTTAAACAATTTATTAAAAGAAGTTAACCCTGATTTTATTATTAATACAGCAGCAATGACTCAGGTTGATGCTTGCGAAGATGATAAAAAATATTGTGATAAAGTTAATGTAGAACTAGTAGAAAATTTAATTGCATTTTCTGAAAAATCGAATTGTCATTTAATACACATTTCCACCGATTTTATTTTTGATGGTAAGCAAGGCTATTATAAAGAAACAGATGAGCCAAATCCATTAAGTTATTATGGTTTATCTAAATTAAAAGCAGAAGAAGCTTTAGTAAAGTCAACAATAGATTATACAATATTAAGAACCATTTTAGTGTACGGAAAAGTACATGATATGAGTAGAAATAATATTGTGCTTTGGGTACGACAAATGCTTTCTGA
This sequence comes from uncultured Tenacibaculum sp., assembly GCA_938041625.1. GTDB lineage: Bacteria > Bacteroidota > Bacteroidia > Flavobacteriales > Flavobacteriaceae > Polaribacter. The sequence goes on from CALISK010000003.1 coordinate 7,559, forward strand.
AGAAAAAGAAATAACAATAGTTAATGATCAATATAGAATGCCGACATATGTAGATCAATTAGCGCTAGCTTGTAAGTTAGCGATAGATAAAAATGCTACAGGTGTTTTTAATGTTTCTTCAAATCAATTGTTAAGTATTTATGAGATAGCAAACCAAATAGCAGAAGTATTTAACTTAAAATCAACATTAATAAAACCAATATCTTCAGAAAAATTAAATCAGAAAGCTCAAAGACCTCCTAAAACAGGATTCGACTTAACAAAAACTACTAATTTACTAGGTTTAGAAACATTTTCGTTCAAAGAAGGTTTACAAAAATTTAAAGAAAAACTAACCTAAAATTTAGTTTTAACGATAAAAAGTTGTTAAAAGAACAGTTTTTTAAGATATTGCGAGCTACAAAATCAACAAAACTATTTATAAAATGAATAAAAAATTATTTACGATGCTATTTACAATAGCACCGATGTTAATCTTTGCTCAAGAAAAAGGATTAGATCAAAAGATTGATGAAGTATTTGGAAGTGCCACGGGTTGGTTTGTTAATTTTATTTTTTATCAAATAGATTTTGGTGGAGGAGTTAAAGTTTTTTGGGTGCTTTTTCCTCTTATTTTAGGAGCTCTATATTTTACAATATATTTTAAATTTATAAACTTTAGAGGAGTAATAACTTCAATTAATATAGTTAGGGGAAAATATGATGATTTAGATCATGGTAGTGAAAATGATCAAACATTAGCAGTAGCAGGGGATGCAACACCAGGAGGAGATTCAATAGAAACGATTGCTGTTGAAAATCATGAAGGTGAGGTTTCTCACTTTCAGGCGCTTACAGCGGCTTTGTCAGCTACAGTTGGATTAGGTAATATAGCTGGTGTAGCAATAGCAGTTTCGATTGGTGGAGCAGGAGCAACATTTTGGATGATAGTAGCAGGATTATTAGGTATGGCTTCTAAATTTGTTGAATGTACATTAGGTGTAAAATATAGAGATATTGAAGCTGATGGTACTGTATACGGTGGTCCAATGTATTATTTAACGAAAGGATTAAAAAATAAAAAATTAGGAAAGTTGTTGGCTGTTTTATTTGCCATTTTTGTTATTGGAGGATCCTTCGGTGGTGGTAATATGTTTCAAGTAAACCAAGCTTTTCAATTAGTAGAAAATATAACAGGAGGAGATGCTTCTTTTTTACATGGTAAAGGATGGCTTTTTGGAGTTGTAATGGCTGTGCTTGTAGGAATAGTTATTATTGGAGGAATTAAAAAAATCGCAAAAGTAACAGATAAAATTGTTCCTTTTATGGTTGTTATATATGTAGCAGCTTCATTATTTGTAATTGTAGTTAATTTTAACATGATTGGAGATGCTTTCATGCAAATTATAAATGGAGCATTTAACCCAGAAGGTATGGCTGGTGGAGCAATTGGAGTTTTAGTTCAAGGTTTCCGTAGGGCAGCATTTTCAAATGAAGCAGGAGTAGGTTCGGCTTCTATAGCACACTCAGCAGTAAAAACTAAATATGCTGCATCTGAAGGTTTAGTAGCATTATTAGAACCTTTTATAGATACAGTTGTAGTTTGTACAATGACTGCTTTAGTTCTTATAATTACAGGAAATGTAACTTCTGCAAACTCAGGATTAAATGATGCTCAAGCTATTTTATTAACTTCAGGAGCATTTGCATCTGCAATTTCATGGTTCCCTTATGTGTTAACTATAGCTGTAGTATTATTTGCTTTTAGTACTATGATTTCATGGTCTTACTACGGTTTTCAAGGATGGGCTTATCTATTTGGAAGAAGTAAGAGAATGGAATATACTTATAAAATTGTATTCTGTCTTTTTGTAATAATAGGTTCTGCAGCAAGTTTAGGTTCAGTAATTGGATTTTCAGATGCAATGATCTTTGCAATGATGGTTCCAAATATGATAGGTATTGTTATGCTTGCACCGAAAGTTAAAGAAGAATTAAATAAATATAAAAAAGCAATGAAAGGCCTTAAAAGCGAATAAAACTTTTTTATAATGAAAAAATTTAAACCCCATTTCTGGTATACAAAAAGCCAAAGAAATGGGGTTTTGTTTTTGTTACTATTAATAGTGCTTTTTCAAGCAACATATTTTTATATTGATTTTTCTGAAAAAAAAGAAATAGAAAAAACAGTTGAAATAGTAGCTTTCGAAATTGAAATAGATAGTCTTAAGAACATAGAAAGAGAAAAAAGGAAGCCTAAAAAATATTTTTTCAACCCTAATTTTATTTCTGATTATAAAGGATATCAGTTAGGAATGTCTATAGAAGAGATAGATAAACTACACGAATATAGAAAAAAAGAAAAATTTGTTAATTCAATTAAAGAGTTTCAAAAAGTAACAGGGGTATCTGATAGCTTATTAAATAAAATATCACCTTCTTTTAAATTCCCTGATTGGGTATTAAAAAAACAAAAGACAAAAAGTGAAAAAAGAATAACTTCTAAATTAAAAGAAAGAAGTTATTATTCTACAGATGATATCAATATAGCAACTTTTGAAGATTTTAGGAATATAACAGAGGGAAACAATAAACTTTCGAGTACAATTATTAAGTATCGATCTAAATTAAAAGGATTTTCTTACAATTATCAATTAAAAGAAGTTTGGGGGATAAACGAGAGTATAATAGAAAAAATCCTTAAAGTTTTTAGCATAAAACAGCAACCTATTATTCTTAAAACAAATGTTAATGTAGCTGGTTTTAAGGAAGTTCTTAAAAATCCTTATATAGATTATAAATTGTGTAAGAAAATTTTTAACTATAGAGACGAGGTAGCAGAATTTCAAGATATTTCAGAATTAAGAAATATTAAAGATTTTCCTCAAAATAAATACGATAGAATAGTCTTATATTTGAAAGCAGAATAAACAAACAACCAATTTAAAACTTATTAACAGTATGTATTTTACTGAAGAACACGAATCATTTCGTAAAAGCTTTAGAGAGTTTTTACAGAAAGAAGTAGTACCTAACATAGAAAAGTGGGAGGAAACAGGAACAATTGATCGATTTATTTGGGAGAAATTCGGTGAAATGGGATATTTTGGGTTAAACCAACCAGAAGAATATGGAGGGTTAAATTTAGATTTATTTTATACCGTAATTTTCTTAGAAGAATTACAAAGAATAAATTCAGGAGGTTTTGCAGCTGCTATGTGGGCACACGCTTATTTAGCAATGACGCACCTTAAAAAAGAAGGAGACCATCGTATAAAAACTGAATATCTAACCCCAAGTATAGAAGGGAAAATGATAGGATGTTTATGTATAACTGAACCTTTTGGAGGTAGTGACGTTGCTGGTATGAGAACAACAGCAATTAAAGAAGGAGATACTTATGTTTTAAATGGATCAAAAACGTTTATTACTAATGGTGTGTATTCTGATTATTTAATAGTTGCAGCAAAAACAAATCCGGAAGATAAACACAGGGGAATGAGTATTTTCTTAGTGGATAGAGAAACAAAAGGAGTTTCGTCAACAAAATTAAATAAATTAGGTTGGAGAGCTTCAGATACAGCAGAAATAGCATTTGATAATGTTGTAATACCAAAAGAGAACTTAATGGGTGAAGAAGGAAAAGGATTTCCTTATATCATGCAACATTTTGCTCTTGAAAGGTTAATCATGGGAGTAAATGCACATGCTCGTGCAGAATATGCCGTTGAGTATGCATTAGAATACATGAATGAAAGAGAAGCTTTTGGTAAAAAGATTAATAAATTTCAAGCATTAAGACATAAGGTTGCTGAAATGGCTTCTAAGGTTGATATGTGTAAAGAGTATAATTATTCTATTACTAAAAGATTGAATGACGGAAAATATGTAGTAAAAGAAGCTAGTATGAGTAAGTTATTGTCTACTAAAATAGCAGATGAAGTAATTTACGATGCATTACAATTATTAGGAGGTTATGGCTATATGGAAGACTATCCTTTAGCTAGAATGTCAAGAGATAGTCGTTTAGGACCTATCGGTGGAGGAACTTCAGAAATTTTAAAAGAGATTATCGCAAAAATGATAATTGATAAAAAAGAGTATAAACCAGCAACTTAATAGCTATTTAAATATTAAGTTGTTAACTTATTAACACGAAATCGATTTCGAAACGATAACGATTTCGTGTTTTTGTTTTCTATGTTTAAATTGGTCTAAACTCAAACCAAATAAACATGAAAATCGTACATAAATTATTTTTAGTAATCTTATTTATTAATATCTCATGCTCAAATGAAGATGTAGTAGATAATGATTTAAAACTAATAAAAAGTAAAATTGCTAAGGAGAATAGTTTAGCTTCAAGAGAGGGACTTAAAACTATAGGAACTGGAGTAATGATGCAAGCATTCTATTGGGATGTGCCAGCTGGTGGTACTTGGTGGCAAAGAATAGAAGATAAAGTAGATGACTGGAGTGAGGCAGGAATAGATGCAATATGGCTGCCACCAGCTTCTAAAGCTCAAAATGGGGCTTTTTCTATGGGTTATGACCCTTTTGATTACTATGATTTTGGAGAATATGACCAAATGGGTAGTACAGAAACACGCTTTGGTTCTAGATCAGAATTAGAATCACTTATTTCTAGAGCGCATCGTTACAATTTAAATGTGATAGCAGATATTGTGATAAATCATAATAGTGGTGGAGATAAAGAATCTAATGAATTTGCGGGGAAAAGTACATATACGGAGTTTAACCCGCTTTCTGGTAAATTCAATAGAACAAAATATGATTTTCATCCTAATGATAAATATAATTCAGATAGTGGCTTTTTTGGAGGTTTTCCAGATTTAAGTCATAAGAAACCTTATGTCCAAGATTGGTTATGGAAGAAATCTAATTCTGTAGCTAAATATTATAAAAACACAATGAAATTTGATGGTTGGAGGTTTGATTACGTAAAAGGGTTTGAACCATGGGTTGCAAGACAATTTAATCAAGCTGTTGGAGGTTTTGCGGTTGGAGAGTATTGGGACGGTAATGTTGATGATTTAAAATGGTGGACAGATAAAGCAGAGATGTCTGCATTTGATTTTGGATGCTATTATAAAATGAGAGATGCATTTATGGGGAATGATTTAAATGCTTTAAGTGGTGATATGTTATGGAAAAGAAATTCAACTAGAGCAGTAACTTTTGTTGCAAATCATGATACGGATGAAATTATTAATAATAAAATATTAGCATATGCGTATATTTTAACGCATGAAGGGTATCCAGCAATTTTTTATCGTGATTATGAAGACTGGTTAAGTAAAAGTAAAATGAATAATTTAATTTGGATTCATAATAATCTTGCAGGTGGTAGTACCACAAACCTTTGGACAGATAATGATGAATATATTGCTAAAAGAAACGGTAGTAATGGAAAAAAAGGATTAATAGTCTACATTAATAACTCTAATTCATGGAAAGAACGATGGGTTGAAACGAATTGGTCTAATAAAGGAATTAAAGATTATACAGGAAGTTCTTCATGGCAACCAGTAACACAATCAGGGAAATGGGT
>CALISK010000004.1 GCA_938041625.1 uncultured Tenacibaculum sp.
GTAATGCCGATTTTGGGCCTTCAGGAAAACCGGCAAAGTGGAATAACTTTTTTCATAATGGGTGGGATGGACCTGGACCAACCAAATGGCAAAGAAATCATGTTGCAGTTTCTGGAGGAAATTTAAATGTTTGGGCGTCTCGTCGTTTTTTCGATACAGCCAAAACAAAACCCTACATGAAGTCATTTGATTGGAATGGTAATCAAATTAGTCGACCAGAAACAATATCAGGTTGTATTACATCTAAAACACGTGTAAAATACCCTGTATTTGTAGAAGCAAGATTAAAAGTTATGAACTCATCCCTAGCAAGCGATATTTGGTTGTTAAGTCCAGATGATAAAGAAGAAATTGATATTATTGAATGCTATGGCGGTGGCGGAGATGATGGAAGAAATAGTTTCTTTTCAGAGCGAGTACATCTTAGTCATCATGTTTTTATAAGGCCTCCAAATTTTAAAGATTACCAACCAAGTGATTGGAATAGTTGGTACAGAGAAAGTGGCGTAAATAAATGGGGGGGGAGAATTGTGAGGATTGGAGTTTACTGGAAGTCACCAACCGTTGTTGAATATTATATTGATGGTGAATTAGTGCGTGTTTTAGATAATGATGCTATTGCTTCTAGGTTACAAAATGGGGCATGGGAGTATTCATATCCTGGTGGAGTAACAAGTACAGGAACTAATGGTGTTTTAAATAGAGATACTAATGGTTATCAATTAATGACTGTTAGCTCAACTTCAAACACATTTGATCAAAATAAATTAAATGTAGCAAAAAGTAATTCGAGTATTAGTGTTATTGATCCTTTTAATTATTTGAGTAATGGAAGAAAATTTTCTCGTGAAATGGATATTATTATTAATGTAGAAGATCAGAGCTGGCAAGCGGAATCTAATAGATCTCCAAATAACACAGAAATTCAAAATTTTAATAATAATAATTTATTAGTCGATTGGATTCGTGTACTAAAACCAAAAGAAAATTCGAATGAAGGGAACAATGATGGTGTTTTTTATATAAAAAACCGTGAAACAGAAAATAGATTAGCTTCTAATGGAGATAATAATTTTTCTAATTTACAGATGGTATCTTCATCGGTTAATACGGATATTGTAAAATGGAAAATGATTGATGCAGAAAATGAGTGTTTTTATTTACAAAATGTAAAGACAGGTTATTTTTTTAGACCTTTTAGTGATTCGAATGGAAGTAATATACAACAGGTACCTAATACTTATAGAGGAGATTATACGAAATGGAAAAAGGTAAACTCTTCAAACGGGTATTTTTATTTACAAAATAAACAAACAGGAATGTATTTCAGACCAGAAAATCCTAATAATGCTGCGAAGTTACAACAGAGGCCATCAAGTTGGGCTGGACCTTGGACGCAATGGCAGTTTATAGAAGCTAGTACAGGGATAGTCTCAAGACAATTAGAGTCATTATCTAAGAGTGAAAAAGTAAATGTATATCCTAATCCAGCTAGCTTAGGTGATTTGGTGACAGTAATAACTGTAGGAACTGAAATAATAGTAACTGATTTTAATGGTAGAATAATTCAAAAAAAGGCAGTAGTTAATGGTAAGGTTTTTATCGATACTTCTAATTTAGATAAAGGGGTGTACTTTTTATTAGGAAATGGAAAAGTTAAAAAGCTTATTTTGAAATAACTGAGTAAGAAACAAAGAGCGCTAAATAAGCAGTAACGATTTTGGTTTGGATTGAAAATAATAATAAATCTCAGGAAAGGTTTCTTTTCTGAGGTTTTTTTATGTGTTTGTTTTTTTGATTCTGTTGAATTGATTCTGATTAGAAATGTTATCTAAAAGATGAAAGAACTATTGTTAATTAATAAAGGAATGGAATAAGGGGGAATGGTTAAAAGAAAAGGTAGGATTATTATATAAAATAGAAAAGCCCAGAATTAATCTGAGCTTAAACTTATTATTGAGTTTGTTTTTTTAATATCATAATAAGGGGTCAATTAGATAGAACAAGGGTAATCTGGTTTAATGTTCGTTTTCAAAATGAAAATCTTCTATATTAATTCTTAGAGATTTCATAATTCCAAAAAATATATGACATGTTTTTACTTCAATTTCTCTTTGTTTAGTACTATTTGTAATGATATTGAAAATTTCTTTTAAGTTAATGCTTAGATTAAAGGTTTTTGGAAAGTATAAATCTTGTTTTGTTTGTAATAACCATTCATCAAGAATATTAATATCTATTATTTTTTCTTCTTCATTTAGTAAATGAAGAGATTTTATAATAAATAAACTTTTTATTGTTTTTATTATTATGTCGTGTATTTTTTCTTTTCTAAAGTTATTGAATATACTTAATAAAAGTTGAATTCTATTTTCTAAAGAAGTTTCTCGATGTTTCTTTGATAAAGAAACGAAAAAACCTGTACAAATATCTAATTGTTCCTTTGTTAAAAAAGGAAGGATGTTTTTAATATATAGTAATTTAAAATTATTTTTCAATACATCCTTTTCTGATAGAAATATAATCCTTTTCTCTGTTACAAGATTATCAAAGCCGTAATAATAATTATCTATCTTATTATTTGAAATAGCATCTTGAATGTTTTTGTCATTAGTAAACGCGAAAAAGTTGTATTCGGAGACAGGAGCTATATATTGAGTAATGTTTAAAAGATCATTTTTACTAAGTATGCAGTCTTTATTTTCCTTGTTTTCTAAATACTTAAATTGTTTTTCAATTATTTTTCCTCTGTAAGAGCCACTGGTATGAATTGGGTAAGCTAAGTAAGACATATAATTAAATACATGCTCTGAGAGTCTTATAAAAGCAAAATTAGTTTCCTCAATTGTATTCTTTTTTAAATCTTCTTTGTTAGCAGATATACTGTCTAATGAAATGGTTGAAATTTCATAGTTAGGTATAAATGATTCTGTAAAAGAACGATAAAGATATTTTGTTATATTAACAAATTTAGTAGCTAAATCATCAGTATCTTTAATTATATTATAATTAGTGATTGAAGAAAAAAACTTTCCAAAAAATGCAGAACCACTTAAAGCACCTAAAATTATAGATCCCATATCATTATGATTCACAAAAGATATATCATAAGATATGTCTTGAAATTTTTCTTTTATCGCAAAAGTTCTGCTTTGATTAAGTATGATAAAATCAATGTCAGAATCCTTTGGGATTTTCTTTTTTGAAGAGATATTATAGTTGCTCCCTACAATTAATATAGAGTCTATTTGTATTTCCTCGTTAGTTAAACGAATTAATTTTTGTAAATAATTTAAAATATCATTATAGTTAACTTCTTTATATTCCATTTACAATATTGATTAATAAATATCAAACAGATAAAATATATATCTGTTTGATATTTGTTTAAATTTTTAACTTTCTCTACATTCCCAGTATTCAGCATTGCCTACTACATAATCAACATAACAGTACCCTCTAAAAGGCCCATCATAACAGTATCTTTTACATTCGCTGTATGAATCATATGCTCCACCAGTAATAAGTTTCTGTTCTTCGGTGTTTAGTAATCTTGAATTATTAGCTTTAGACAATAATTCTTGTTGTAATAATTTTAAGTTCTTCATAAGGTTTTAAAAATTTATTTGATATAGGGTCTACTCTATTTATGGTTTTTCGACTTCCACCTATTTGTTGAGCAACAAGTGTTTTAGGTTAATTTTTTTGGAATAAAGATCTTTGTTAAATAGCAATTCTTATCTATCAGCTAATATAATATTTTAAAAAGAGAATAATGATTCTATTATAAATATTGATAACAAATATTTTGATTCTACTGCATTGATTTTAGTTATTTCAAAGTATAAATACTTGTGTGAGGTTAGTAAATAGTTGTAGTAAAGGTAATACGTTAGATTTTTTACTTTTTAAGAAGATAATGAAGGGGGCAATTCAATCTTTTTGAATAAAACGAGAATAAATAATGGTAAAACTAGAGTTGTTTATATAAATAAAAGTGATGTAAATACAGCTGATATATACATATGGAGTAAAAAAGTTTGACTAGCAAGAGATTCTAAGGTAACAGAACTTTATTTCTTATTTTGACATGACAAATATTTTACAGTTCGAGAATTACCTTAAAAAACCTAAAATTTTATTTTATCATTCTTGAACTAACAATATCACTAAACGAATTATTTAATCAGATGAAATTAGTCATAAATAAAAAAACATCACTTAAAAAAGTGATGTTTTTTGCTCCTCCTTTAGGACTCGAACCTAAGACCCTCTGATTAACAGTCAGATGCTCTAACCAACTGAGCTAAGGAGGAGTTTGCGACACAATATTTGTGTTTTGCGAGTGCAAATATAGAACTCTTT
>CALISK010000005.1 GCA_938041625.1 uncultured Tenacibaculum sp.
AATATGACAAGTCAATCGACTAACAGTATGGGATCCTTTTCTTACATTTGAACTCATAAATACAAATCTATAAATTTCATAGCACTAAAGTTCTGCAATGAAATTGCAGGGTTTTAAACCCGAATTTGAGACCAATAAATAGTTGTCTTCTTCTTTGAAGCTATTGCTTTTAATAATTCTTTTCTTGTCTGATCTTTTAAAACACTTTTACCTTTTTTATTTTTATATGTTGTTTGAATTTTAACACCTGAATGTAAAACACTACTCACCTTCGAAGAATCCCCTTTATGTAGGCCTTCAAAAAAAACACTTATCATCTTCTTTATTTTTTGCTTTTCAGAAATATTCTGTCCGCTTAAAGAATAATGTAAAAAGGAAAAAAATATAATTAGGACAATTTTATTCATTCTTGTTTTTTGTAAATCTATAAAAATTAGAATATATCAAATTCAAATTAACAGAAGATTAACTAGTTTCATGTATTTTCTATATTTTTACTCAAAAATAAAATAACAATAAAAATGTCAGTAGCCAAAAAACAATATAAAAGGATTACCGTGAAATCGTTAATTGAAATGAAAGCCAATAAGGAAAAGATATCTATGCTTACGGCTTATGATTATACGATGGCTAAAATTGTTGATGCAGCTGGGATAGATGTAATTTTAGTAGGTGATTCTGCTTCAAATGTTATGGCTGGGCATGAAACAACATTACCGATTACTTTAGATCAGATGATTTATCATGCAAGTTCTGTAATTCGTGCTATTGAACGCTGCTTAGTTGTTGTTGATTTACCTTTCGGAACCTATCAAGGAAACTCTAAACACGCTTTAGAATCTGCCATAAGGATTATGAAAGAAACTGGGGGGCATGCTGTAAAACTAGAAGGAGGAAGTGAGATTTCTGAATCAATTTCTAGAATTTTAACTGCTGGTATTCCTGTTATGGGCCATTTGGGTTTAACACCTCAATCAATTTATAAGTTTGGAACCTATACGGTAAGGGCTAAAGAAGAGGAAGAAGCTGCTAAATTAAAAGAAGATGCTTTATTATTAGAAAAACTAGGTTGTTTTGCCTTAGTATTAGAAAAAGTTCCTGCTAAGTTAGCTCAAGAAGTCGCAGAAAGTTTAACCATACCTGTAATTGGAATTGGTGCCGGTGCTGGTGTAGATGGACAGGTACTAGTTACACATGATATGTTAGGTATGACACACGAATTTAATCCTCGTTTTTTACGTCGCTACTTAGACTTATATTCTGAAATGACTAATGCCTTTAAACAATATATAGATGATGTAAAAAGTGTTGATTTTCCTAATGACAAGGAACAGTATTAATTTTTTATTGTTCCAAATATATTGATATAAATTAGTTTTTTTTACCAAAAAATATTTATGAAATTATTTAAACTTATAATTACTTTCTTTTTAGTTTCCTTATTAAACTCTTGTACAACTGACGGGTTAAATATTAGCAACGATAAAGAAATTAAAATAGTTCAAAGAGGTAGTAAAGTTATAACAGGTTCTCAAGGTGATGTAGAGTTAATTATTAATGATATTACTAATGGTTCTACAGAAATAAAAATTAAAGGAATTGATACTGATAAAGTTTATTACCAAAAATATTTAAGAGAAGGTGACTATGGTCTTTTCCAGTATGATAAATACTTTTATCGAGTTAAAATTAATTCTTTTGAAGAGCATATATTTCATGATGATTATGCATTTATCACATTTCGTTCCGTTTCTGAAGAAAAAGGAAAACAAGAAGCACAAACTATATCAAAGAAAAAAGAAATTCCGATTACTCCTAATGAAATTAGAGCTATTTTAAATAAAATTAAAGAGTCTAAACTAACATTTATTAGAAACAATAAAGTATTAACCCATACAAATATGCACTATCATCTCGAAAACAAATACATGATTAATAATAGAGATATAAAAACAAAGACAGATTTTATTAATAAGGTAGTAAGTAATTCATCTTTAACTGGTGAAATGTATAAAGTTATAACTAATAATAATGACACCATCAATATTGTAAAATGGTTAAATCTATAATTAGAAAACATGAAATATTGTCTCTTTATCATTACTTAAATAAAGTAAGCTATTAAAAGGAAATTGAAAAAACAAGAAAATGAAAAACAGCATCTTCATTATCTTATTCATTCTACAAAGCAATATAAATGCTCAAAAAATGAATACAAAAATACTTTTAACTAAAGGTATAGATGGTAAAATAACATACACAAGTCAAAATTTACAAATAGAAATTTCAGATACTTTTTATGAATCGGGAACAGAAAGCCCTGATAGTAATGAAAGTTTTCATTACATCCATCAAATATTAAACATAACCACTAAAACGGAACAGAAAAAATTTAGCTTTTATAATTACAACATAAAAAAAGGTTTTTATTTAGATATTGGAGGTTATAAAATTATTCCTTTAAAAGTAAAATGGGATCCCTACACTATAGAAATAGTAATTCATAAAAATTAATTATGACTAGTATTTTCAACTTAGTATATCAATTACTCAAATGGCTATCTAAAATAAGTGGTTTTACATATAGAGAAATTAATATTATTGTCTATTTCATCATAATTCCTTCTTTTTTTATCTTTTTAATAAGTCGAATTTTAAAGCAGAAATATATTATTATTGGTTTTCTTTTACTGGTTTTAGTTTTATTATTATTAGTTCCAGATTTTAAACTTTTTTCAAGTCAATTATTTGATAAATCAGTTTCTTTTTTAAATTCGTTCAACAATATTGGATTAAATTATATACAGGCTTCAGTAGTTATATGTGTAATAATTCCTGTTATAATAATCATTAGTTTATTTTATTTGAAAAAAAATCTCCCTCAATCTTAAAAAACATAAAACAACATGAGAGTCTTACATATAGATGCTAACCATTCTTTATTAATAAATCAATTAAATGACTTAGGATATATAAATGATACTGATTATACTTCTACAAAAGAAGCCGTAGAAGATAAAATTCATAATTATGATGGAATTATCATCAGAAGTAGATTTAGTATTGATAAACAATTTTTAGATAAAGCTTCTAATTTAAAATTTATTGGTCGTGTAGGTGCTGGTTTAGAAAATATTGATTGTGATTGTGCTGAAAAAAAAGGAGTTACATTAATTTCTGCGCCCGAAGGAAATAGAAACGCCGTGGGAGAACATTCTTTAGGTATGTTACTTTCTCTTTTTAATAAATTAAATAAAGCTGATAAAGAAGTTAGAGAAGGTAAATGGCTAAGAGAAGAAAATAGAGGTGTTGAGTTAGATGGCAAAACAGTTGGACTTATTGGTTATGGTAACATGGGAAAAGCTTTTGCTAAAAAGCTTAGAGGTTTTGATGTTGAAGTACTTTGTTATGATATTAAACCTAATGTAGGCGATCATAATTGTAAACAAGTATCCTTATCTGAACTACAAGAAAAAGCAGAGATATTAAGTTTACACACTCCTCAAACTGAATTAACGATAAATATGGTGAGTAACAAATTCATCAATCAATTTAAAAAATCTTTTTGGTTACTTAATACGGCTCGAGGAAAGTCTGTTATTACAAAAGATTTAGTACTTGCTTTAGAAACTGGTAAAATTTTAGGAGCTGGTTTAGATGTATTAGAATATGAAAAAAAATCGTTTGAAAATCTTTTCAAAAAAAATACTACATCAGACGAAACCGAAATGCCTAAAGCTTTTCAATATTTAGTAAATTCAGAAAAAGTAATTTTATCTCCTCATGTTGCTGGTTGGACTATTGAAAGTAAAGAAAAATTAGCTCAAACTATTGTAGATAAAATCAAACTTAAATTTAACTAACT
>CALISK010000006.1 GCA_938041625.1 uncultured Tenacibaculum sp.
ATATATTCATTATAAGGTAGATTTCGTGTAATTTTAATGCTTACTTTATCTGGATATTTTTGTTCAATAATTTTAAGAGCATCTAAAAAATAGGGAATTCCTTTTGCATGTTGATTAGTGGTGTTTATTCCACAAAAAATAATGATTTTATCGCTCAAATCTAGAGGAGAAAATTCTAGTTTTGATAAATCAATAGGTGTAGGAATCATGTTTAAAGCTTTTGGAGTGCCTTTGTAAACAATTTCATAATCAATATCACTGGGTATTATTCCTTTGATTTGTTTTAGTGTAAAGTTGAAATGTTTTATATAATTGGGTTTTATATATTTTAAAGCATATTGAAATTCTTTTTTTAATCTATTGTCTTTAATATAAGGAGTTAAGCTAGAAAAACCTTTGTGTTTGTTTAGCATAAAATCTACCCAAGTGGTTTCCATACTGCCACCATGCAAATAAGCGTTTTTATTATTTTTCGTTATACTATTAAATATAAATTTTTCAGTTTTAGGTGTTCCTAGAAAAGATATACTATTTATAAACTGAACAGCATTGTAACTATCAAGTAATGGAGCTATTTTTTTATATCTATATCTTAATTCAAGCATAGATATATCAATTTTTAAAATCTTGTAAATTCCGTTTTTTATAAAATTAAAAAAACGATTTTTTTTAAAAAGTTTAATACCTAAGTTTATATCTACAGGGTAATTTTTAAAACCATCTCCATGAGCAAGAATAGTAACTTCATGTCCTAAGTTTGTAAGTCCTTTTTTTAGTGAATTATGAAAACCACTATATTCTCCTACCAAAAGTATATTCATTAATCTTCTTTTTTGTCAAAACGAAGCTCTAAAGCAACTCTTGTAGTATCAGTATTTTTATTAACGGCTGCACCATGAATTAAAAATGGAGAAAAAATTAATGCTTCTTTTTTTTGAGGGTTAGGTCTAAACATTTCAAAAGGTCCTTCAGTTGTTTTAATCATACATGGGACATAGTATTGGCACCCATTAATGTATGCTCCTTTAGCTTTAGTTCTTATAATTTTGTCTTCAGAAATAAGATGACTACCCTTAATAATAGGAAGTGAAGAATATTCATTGCAACCTGCAATAGGAATCCACACATTTAAAATATTCTTCCAATAACTTAAATATCCGTCTCTATGTGGCGGGTTTATATCTAAACTATTTGGTCGACTTATTCTTATTTGAATATGAGAGTTCTTTAATTCTTTTATGTATGAGGTTAATTTTTTATTGGTATATTGACTAAAATTTAAAGCTAATTTTTCAAAGTCAAGATTAAAATCTTCATTTTTTAAGTTTTTGGTGTGATTAATTACTTTTATGTGATCCTCTTGATTGGTAATATATTTATGATAATCTTCAATTTTAAAATCTTTTTCAGAAATAGTTATATCTGCTAATTTGATTCCTTTTAATATATTATTTCTGATTGAATTACTTAATAGTTCGTATTCATTATCAGAAAAAGCAGAAATCACCTTATATCCTTGATGTTCCCATTCAGTGCTTTCTAAAATGTTACCTTTTGATTGATATAAAGTTTCTGATTTTCCTTTAAAAAAAACTCCAGAAACATTAAATGAAAATGGTTCATTATCAATTAAAAGTGAACAGATATGTGTTTCTACTGGTATATCCAAAATTAAAATTGCTAAGTTGGTTTATGTTGAAATAATAAATTGAAATATTATTCGATATATTAGTGCAAAATACTAATAATTTATATTAATGATATCATTCAAAACGAATAAGCTAAACATAGCTGTCATCGTTATTTCGTTATCAAGAGGTGGAGCAGAGCGTTCTACAGGAACCATATCTAAAATTTTAGAAGATTTAGGTCATTCTGTAACCTTAATTTCAATTATTGATGAAAATGAGTTTGAACATGGAGGAAAATACTATGCCTTAGCAAGTGAGAAAAATTATAAAACAGTTTTTAATAAAAAATTAAGTAAATTTTTTGATGCTTATCAATTGTTTAAAAAAATGAATTTTGATGTTGTAGTAGATGGAAGAACTCGTCCTACTTTTTTTAAAGAATTGATTTTTAATAATTTAATATTTAAAAATACTCCTGTTGTTAGAATAATGCATAATTCATATTTGCCTCAAAGTTTTCCTAAGTTAAAATGGCAAGCAAGATATTTATATAAAAATGATTCTTTAATCGCAGTTTCAAGAAAAGCACAACAAATTGTAGAAAACACCTATGGTTTCAATAATATAAAAACAATTAACTATCCAGTTTCTCAAAAAAAAATAGTAGAAAGCGCCCAAGATGAGTTAAATATTACAGAAACTAATTATGTTTTATTTTATGGAAGATTTGATAACGAAAGTAAAAACTTACTTTTTTTATTAGAAGCCTATGCAATGTCTAAATTAGCTGAGTTGGAGATACCGCTAATTTTAGTTGGAAAAGGACCAGATAAATCTATTTTAGAAAATAAAATAGCTGAATTAAATTTAATTCATAATATTATAATTAAAAATTACACACCCAATCCCATGCCATATGTTAAAAAAGCATTGTTTACGGTAATGACTAGTAATTTTGAAGGCTTTCCAATGACACTAATCGAATCATTAACATTAGAAACTCCTGTAGTTGCTCTAGATTTTATTTCGGGTCCCTCGGAAATTATAGAAACGGGTAAAAATGGTATTTTGGTAACTACGAAAACGACTGAGGCTTTTAGTATAGCCTTAAATAAAATGGTTGAAGATATTGAGTTTTATAATAAATGTGTGCAAGGAACTTATGAAAGTATCAAATATTTTGATAATTTTTATATTGCTAAAAAATGGGATACATTATTAAATGAATTATGAAGAAGACAAGAATTAGTGATTGTCGTGTTATTGAGCTTAATAAAATAGAAGGTGAAGATAGCAGGGGAAGCCTTTCTGTAATAGAAAAGAATATTATTCCTTTTGAATC
>CALISK010000007.1 GCA_938041625.1 uncultured Tenacibaculum sp.
AAATACAACACAATTAAAAATATTTAGTATTGATAATGCTGAATTTTTATCTAAGAGTTCTGTAAATGCAGATGTGTTAGCAATTACGCAAAGTATTCATAAATGTCAATATGTTATTTATTTAGAAAAAATGAATACTGCTGTACAAAATTTAGAAAATCATTTTATGCATTATGCTCGAAAAATTACTTTTAAATAATAAGTAAATAGTCTTTTTTTTATTTACAAGAAGGATACTTTTTTAAGCTTTAATATCAACTAGTATAAAACTACATAACTTATAAAAAAAAGGTTTAAAAATGGAGTTTATATCCATCTTTAAACCTTATAAGCAAGGCTAAAAATAGCAGAACTTAAATGTTACACTAATAATCTCTATAAATACGAGCATCTCCTTCAATAGAATAAGATATACTGTTGTTATTATTTTTATAATTACCAGCAAAACTTATAGATATATACGTTCCTGTAGCTCCAGGTGCAGGATCAATAGCTGTTATATTAAAACTCAAACGACCTAAAGAAGGTAAAGCTGCAGTTCCACTAATATTTATACCATGAATATGGCTTAAACTTTCCATAAACATGGTATTAGGTCCATTACCGAAAGGATAATTACCTATTGTCATAGTATTTTCTCCTTCTATTGCAGTATGACCAGTAGAAGAACTTGCACGTACAAATACCTTATTAGCTTTTATACCTCCCGAAGGATTTAATAAATCATAATGATAAAAAGGACTACTATTAATTTTGTATCGTATATACTCGCTTGGAAGTGCATTACCACAAATTGTTATATTTTGAGTATTTGTACCTGAATATATTGTTTTCGTTACTGTTTCTGCTTCTGCTGTTGAAAGATCTACTCCAGTAATAGAGAAAACATCAGGTAAAGAACAATTCACTCCTGTATAACTATACATACCAGCTGAATTAACTGAAATATTCATAAAGTGTATTCCAGATGGAGAGTGAGAAATCGAAATATAACCATTATTTATGGCTACATTGGAACAATTTTGAACAGTTCCTGATAATGTAAATATTTGACTAGGGGGTGTTACTTGTAATTGGATTATGTGACAACCTGAAGGTGATGCCGCAGTAAATTGAGAAGTGTCTAATAAATTCCCACAATTATCAAATATTTTAATTGTTTTTAATAGATTTGATGGTACTTTTCCACTTACTTTTCCATTAACGTCAGTAATAGCAAATCTTTTAAATGGTGGTTGACCATAACTGATTTCAATACGTAACCCTACTATTGGGTTTCCTGTTAAAGGGTCAATAAAAATAGCACAAAAATCGTCAACAGGAAAAGGTGCATCACAATTCCAAAAAGAGAAATGTGGTACTTCTGTCACATAATGTTCTCCTTCTTTATATGCCATCGTTTCTTCATACCATACCCCTGCATATTCGTTAAAAGACCACATAGGTACTTCTTTTTGAGCTGTAGCTATTTGATCTGGATGTATAGGCATTATTAATTTTGCAGGTTCAATAATCTCTAATTTTTCACCTGATTCTCCTCTTAATTCTACTTGTAACATGCCATAAGACCCTAAAGCAACTTGTTCAAAATCTTGCGTAATACCATATAAATCTCCAGGCATTTTATTAGCCGTATCTGGATTAAGAGGATCTAAATAATTAATACTTACTGCAACAGTACCTTCATAAATATTATCAGATTCATCTGTAAATCCAGGGTTAAAGTACACAGTTCCTTTTCCTTTTCCTTTTCCTTTTTTAGATCTAAAACTAACTTCTCCCCCTTTTTCAGAATCTATGCTTCCTATTTCTTTAAATTTAAAAAGTCTAATTGTAAAACTGTTTTGATTCTCTTTACCTAAATCAGGAACTATAACACGAGAACCATTTAAGTATCCTTCTGCAGAAGCTCGAATATATGAAAAATGTTGTTTTACTTGTGCGCTTTTAAATAACACAATTCCATTTTTATCGGTTTCTAATTTTTGCGTTCCTAAAACCACTTTTGCCCCTTCTATAGGAACATTGTCTTCATTTATTATTCTCCCTATAAAAGTAGCTTTAGCATCTCTCCCACTATATTCTTTAATATACTCTGCTAGTTTAGTGTCTATTTCATTTGCTTCGGTTTTTTTTAATAAATAGCTTTCTTTTTGGTTTTTAGAATTTTCTATAAGATTTGGTTCTTCATTACAGGCACTTAAAGAAAAAACTATGACGAATACATAGAGTAATTGTTTTAAAAATGTTGTTTTCATGATTTATTTTGGTTTTAAGCTTTATTCTTTTAATAGGAGTTGGAATTTTTTAATCTAAATAGTGTTTAACGTTTTTCCACCTTTATTTATACTTATTAATATTATCAATAAATTACATCACCTTATCCATGTCTATATTTCATAGTAATTGTTTGTTAGGTGTTTAAGTAAAAATAGAAATCCTTTAATATCTTTTTACTTACAAATAGTTATATGGTTCATTATACCTAGAAAATGGTTGTTTTAAGGTGTTATTTGGTTATAATTGAATAGAACTAGTTATCCAATTTTTAGTTTTTTATTATATTTTCAAATACTTTGATTAAAAACTAATCGAAGTATTTGAAAAGACAATACTTATTAAAAAAAAAAAATTGTAATAGACTAATCCTTCATCATTTTCATCTTTTTAAAAACGTATTAAAAGATTCTATTTTAAATGGTCTATAAAGAGATACAAGTAAATATTTAGAACAGATACGTTAAAACAAATAGAATTTTTAATAAAAAATAGAAAGCATCATAGTCTACCTTAAAATTTGCATAAGCATTAAAAATATGCTTACAAATGCTGTTATTTTTTAAAACAGAATGTATCCTAGATGGCAGTAGTATGATTGTGAAGTTTGTTTTTTTGGGAGGAAGTATTCAAAAATAAAGAATATATACAATGCTTTACATTCATCAATGACTTCTGTATTTACTCAATTAATTGTAGAAGAGAAAACGATGGCATTCATGCTATTTTAACTACTATTCGTGTGATATAGAGCAAAAATTGATACCTAGTGTATTATAAAAATGCTTATAAACTAGATTTAAATGATGTAAATAATGGTAAGTTTGGTTTCCATTAAGTACGAATTCTAATGGTGAATTTTTTAAATAAATATGGTGATATTAAACTCGCCGAAATTTACCATTCAAATGTAGAAAACTCAGGTATTATGGTTTCACTAAAAGCAGGGTTTTCGTATTTAAAACTTATTTTTATAAAGTATTTTGCATATTCTTTTCCTGTTTGTTGATAGGTTTTATATTTTGAATTCATAAAATAATAAGTAGGTTATCAACATTCATTTGTCATCTTTATAGGGTAAAATAACTTTCCTTTTTTAAAGTGTTCTAAAAATATTACCTCCATCTTTAATGTTTATAAGTGTTTTTTCTTTGTTAACTTTTGTATCATAACAACTTTACCATTCTCTTCTATACAACTACCAATATATCCTGTTAATGTAATTAATGAAGATTTGAATAAAAGAAACTTTTTCACATTGTTGGTTCTAGCTAAAGTATTTTAACTATTTTTTGTAAGAAAAAAATTAAAACACCATATTTTAGAAAACATTAGAATTCATTATTTTTTTAGTGTTATTACACCCCTACAAATTATTCTTTAAAGCGATAACTTAATCCCTTCAATAATCATTCCTGTTCCTATAATAGCAAGAATTAGTCCCATTAACTTCCCTATTACAGCTATTAAATTCCTTCCTACTTTTTTCACTATCATATCACTTAAAGAAAAGGCTAAATAGGTAAAGAAAATCATTAAAGCAAAAACAAAAATTACAACTCCAATATGAATATAACTAGTTTCAGTAACAAGATTCATCGCTGTTACAATTGTACCTGGACC
Source organism: uncultured Tenacibaculum sp. (assembly GCA_938041625.1). GTDB lineage: Bacteria > Bacteroidota > Bacteroidia > Flavobacteriales > Flavobacteriaceae > Polaribacter. The sequence goes on from CALISK010000007.1 coordinate 3,901, forward strand.
AGCAAGAATTGGAATGGCTAAAGGAGAAATTGCTAGGTTACTTTTTTCCTCTTGGTTATCGTTATTATGTATTTTAGATTTCTTAGACATTAACATTTCAAACCCTACATAAAATATGAGTATTCCTCCTGTTATTTTAAAAGCTGGAATTGTAATTCCAAATAGTTTAAATATATATTTCCCTCCTATAATAAACGCCAAAACTATTATAAAGGCTGTTATTGAAGCTGTTTTAGCTATCTGTTTTTTTTCTTCTTTGTCTTCCCCTTCAACAAGACCTAAAAAAATAGGTGTATTTGCTATTGGGTTCATAATAGCAAAAAAACTCATAAATACTGTTAATCCATAAGTAACTAAATCATCCATATTTATCTAAAAATTATTTCTATATTATTAATATGTACTTCAAAAAAAATATATGTATTGAATCTAAACTTATTGTAAATAAAAAGTTATTTTATAATATTATTATTTACTTTTTTTAAGATAATCAGGAAGTTCTTTAGACAACCAATCTTGACGAACAGGAACGTGCACATCTAAATCTACCGTTTTCTCTAAAGCCCAAAACTCGTGAGGTATATTCTCTGGAAAAACAATAACTTCACCTGCACTAACTTCTATAAATTGCTCTTTTCCATCTATAATCGTTTTTATTTTAACTCTACCAGACATGATATAAGTAATTTGTTCGTTTGGATGTTTATGCCATGGAATATGAGCTCCTTTTTCTAAGTTAAAAATAGTCATTTGACCTAATTGTCCATGAAACCATTTACGTTGAATACCATTTCCTATGGTTTCAGATTTCATTTCATCAAAATTGAAATGCTGTACTTTAGATGTTGCTATAGAATCTATTGTAGTTACTTGAGCATTTACATTATTTATTAAGAATAAAATAAAACCTAGTATAACAACTCTTTTTTTTATGTTTTTCATATGTGTACTTAATTAATTTATATAACTATAGAGGTAAACCTATAGTTACCATTTTTAAATCGCTATTTTCTTAGATCTAAATTAATATTATTAGAATTTACTCACACCGCATAATTTTCGACGGTCTTTAATGGTGTATTTAAAATTTTAATACCTAATTCTTTTAATGTAGCTTCTATTTTTGTCTTACATCATCTTTTTTAAATTCTATTGTATTAAAAATCAAAACAGTCTTCCCTATATTTTCTAAATCATGAATAAAAAAATGTTTACTATTTAAATCTGGATAGTTTTTGGTATCACCAACTTCATACTTACTTTCTATAACAGAACCATCATTACAAAAAGAACGTGCTTTTCCTTCACTTAAAGCTGTCCAAAAATATGGTATCTCATGAATATGAAATGGAAGTCTATCACCTGGTTGAAGGTGAATAGTCCATACCTTAAACTTATCATTATCAAAAACTAAAACTTCACCCACATTATGATTAAGATGTGCGTTTTTAAGTTCATTTTTAAACGATTCACTCCAATAACTCCAATTATTAACAGGATTTATAATGGTCTTCTTCATTTTATATGAATTAAAGATTAATATACTATTACAGTTTTACCAATACTTTTACTAGATTCTTGTAATCGATGTGCTTCTTTTAAATTAGCAACTGTAAATCCATTTAGAGTTTTAGATAAAGTAGACTTAATAGTTCCGCTATCTAATAAATTTGCGATATGGTTTAAAATTTCGTGTTGTCGATCCATATCCTCTGTGTTATGCATAGAACGTGTATACATTAATTCCCAAGAAAAAGTAACACTCTTATTTTTAAGAATATTTAGATTTAATGGATTCTTACTTCCTGTGATAGAAACAATATGTCCTTGTGGTTTAATAATTTCTGCAATCGTATCCCAATACCCTTCTAAATTAGCAAAATCTAAAATATAATTAACTTCACTATGTCCAATTTTTTCTAATTCTTCTTTTATATTGTTATGATGATTTATTACAAAATCTGCTCCTAAATCTTTACACCAATTTATTGAATCTTCTCTTGATGCTGTTGCAATTACTGTAAGATTTCCTAATTTTTTAGCTAATTGTATAGCTATTGAGCCTACTCCTCCTGCACCTGCAAGCACTAAAATAGATTTGCCTTGATCCTTTTCTGGACTAATTCTAATTCTATCAAATAAAGCTTCATAAGCGGTTAAACTTGTTAATGGCATTGCTGCTGCTTCAGCAATACTTATGTTTTTTGGTTTTTTACCTACAATACGCTCATCAATTAATTGATATTCTGTATTGCAACCGCTTCTGGTAATATCTCCTGCATAAAAAACTTCGTCTCCGACTTTAAATTTAGAAGTCTTTTCTCCTACTGCTTCTACTATACCTACAGCATCCCAACCAATTATTTTTGGTTCTTTCAATATTTTGCCTTTAGCAGCACTTTCTCTTACTTTATAATCAACAGGATTTACAGAATTAGCTAATACTTTTACTAGTAAATCAAATCCGCTTGGTGTTGATTTTTCTATTTCAAATTCAATAAAACTATTTTCTTCTATTATAGGTAATGATTGTTTAAATCCTATTGCTTTCATTTTTATGTTCTTTTAATTACTAAAACTTAAATTTATCTAACCTTATTAAAGGTTAGAATTATTCTAAAGAGATTTTATTTCTAATGTTTAATATTTTTTACAATAATCTTTGTTAAAACAAGTAGTCACATCTTTTAACAAAGGTTATTGTAGAAAATAAAATAAATTATTTAACTAATTTTGTTCTTATTACTAAATATGGAGCAGTACTAATATCTTTACCTTTATTAAGAGTAGCTGTTCTATTCAGTTGATCTACAGCTCCATAAACATACCCGTCGTTAGCAACATATAAACCATCTGGCCATGATTGTCCTTTTGGTAACATTCCAATGTTCTTAAAGCCATCTTTTTTATTAGTCATACCAATAGCAGACTCTTCAATATTTGTTATGTAAATATTTCCATTTGTATCTATTGCCATACCATCACAATATGATTTTGGCGCATATTCTTCAATACTATCAACCAATTTCTTATCACTTTCAAAACTTTCGGTAGGCACTCTGTAAACAGTTTTACCATGTAGTGCTCCAAAATATAGCCATTTAAATTCAGCATCTATGGCTATTGGGTTTAAAGCAAACCCACCTTTCATCGTAGGCATCATTGATGGATGACTTTGAGCCATTCTTCTTGCCTTTCCTGTTTCAGTATTAATTACTACAAAAGCCGGTATTGGTGCACTTGTTAAATCTGCTTGTGTCATATCTGCGATAATAACACGATTGTGTTTTTCATCAATAATAAAATCTTGTAAAAAACTAGTAGCTACAATAACATCTGTAGGAACTTTTATAATTTTCACTAACTTTTCTTCAATAGTATTCCAAACTATAAATTGTTTTGTAGTAATATCTAATAACCAAAGATTATCCTTGCTATCAACTCTTATACCAACCATTCCTTTAAAAATTGAACTGTCTCCTGTTGCGTATTCTTTATTTGGATATTCTATGTATGAACCATCTTTACGTATTTCAAAAACTTTTGTTTTTGGTGAAACAAATGGACTCATCGTTACAAAGATTCTTCCATTACTGGTTAATGCTAAATTACCTGGTCTAACATCTTTACTAGAAAAAACAATTTCTACCTCTTTAATTTGCTCTGTTTTTGCTACTGCGTCTGTCTCTATTTTTACATCTTTAGCTTCTTTTTTATCATTCACGGATTTACACATAGTAAATAACATGCTTATGCTTGCTAATAGAATTATTTTATTCATTATTTTAAACTTTATAAAATTATTAAGACAAAGATATATTCAACCACAAGCAAAGTAATTGTATAATAAATGGGCATTTATGTACTTTTAAAGGTTTTATTTAGTTAATTAATCATTTGTAGGCTAATTTTTAAGTAATTTTACTTTTTAAACTCATCAATATGCAGGTATTAGAAGCTTACAAACCTTTTGAAATACAAGAAGTTGATTTAAAGGAATGGAAACAACGTCATGTTAAAAACAATTTTTTTGAATTAGTTTTAATAATAGAAGGAAAAGGTACGCAATGCATAAATTATAATGATTATGCATATTATAAAGGAAGTGTCTTTTTACTTCCACCTTTAAAATGTCACTCATTTAATATAGAATCGCGAACAAAGTTTGTTTTTTTAAAATTTACTTCTGATTTTTTTAAAAATTCTGATAAAGGCTCTATTGATAGAAATGATTGGTTTAAAGAAGCTGCATACATACTTTCTAATTATAATCAATTACCAGGAGATATTATTAAAGATAAAATTGACAAGCTACATGTTGAAAAATTATTTTCTATGATTTTAGAAGAAACAAAAAATTATGGAAATTCTTCTATTATGTTTGTAAAAAGTTTGATGACAGGTATTCTTGAAATTCTTTTACGAAACATTAAAAAAGGAAGTTTTTTTGAGTTACCTAAAGATAATACGGATCATAAAATCACTAAAATGCTAACATACATTAATGAGCATATAAATGAGCCAAGCTACTTAAAAGTGATTCATTTAGCTGAAGTTTTTTCGATATCTTCGACTTATGTTAGTGAGTTTTTTAGAAAAAAAGTTAAAATATCGTTACGAGAATATATAATTAAAGCTAAACTAAAACAAGTAGAAATACGTTTACTGAATTCCAATTATACGCTTACTGAAATAGCTGCAGATTTAGGTTTTACAGATGTTAGTCATCTTTCAAAAACATTTAAACGTTATGTTGGTTTATCTATTGCTGAATTTAAAAAAAATGGTGAGTATATGCTTTTAAAGCGTAATATCTGTAATGGTTAATTTTATTCTTAAATCTATTTTGTTATAAAGTATAATGAATATTGTTAGATAACTTAACTTCTAAAGCCACTAAATTCCAACGTATGTATTCGAATTACTCTTACTGTTGTTAATTCATTTTGACGTGTCACATAACAAAGAAGAATACCTAAAAATGTTTTAAGAAATTAGAAAATAATTCAGAATTATAAAATTCACTTAACAAGAAACTCTTGGTGTGTATGAACATCAATCCAACCTTTTTTACCATCAAGTGATTCAAATGGTATAAAATTATTATGAACATTCCTCAATGTCTTATATTTAAAACCATTTTTTAAAGGATAAATTCCATAAGCTTTATTTAATTTAACAATTATTAAAGGGCTACGTAACTCAATAGCATCATATTTAACAGACAATAACTCCTTTGCGTTTGTACTTCCATACTTTGGTGTATTTATATCTACAATTCCTATTTCATCACTCTTGTGTTTAAAATTTACATCTTTTAAACTATACCTATAAAGTCCGAACTTATTGTTTTTAGTTACTACAAGCATATTGGTTAAGTTTTTATAACCATCTACAAAACCACTATTACCATCATAACCATCATTTTTTGTTTTGTTTAAAAAAGTAAGTGAATAAGTAGTATCTAAATTATTAATTTTCAAAAGACTTTCGGCACTATACCCTCTACCCATACCTCCGTAATAAATCTTAATTGCATTTACTGGTTTTTCCTCCTTAGTTTGTAATAACGTATAATCTGTAGAACTAACAGTTCCACAAAATGAATAGGAAATAAACTTTATTTTTGTTTCATTTCCTAAAGCATCAATATAAAATACTTTGTTATTAGTAAGTACTTGTAAATTCTCTTTATCAAAATATACTTGACGTATGTTTTTTACAGGTAATTTTTGAAGTTTACTATTATAAATATCAATTTCATTTTTATTTCTACCAATAATATATTGATTTTTAAATTGTATGCTATCATAAGGTTTATTAATAATTATTTCATCAAAAGCATTTGCGATATAATTCTTTTTACTTTTTATTTTACTTCTGTAAAAATTTTGAGAATTTCCATGCTGAATAACTTTTTCAAGAGTTTTTTTGCTTAATTTAGTGTATGATTGTTGTTGTAATTTATGATTCTTTCTATTTTTAAAATTTACAATATAATTATTGTCTTTGGTAGGTATGATTAAATAATCAATTTCACTTCCATCAGTAAAAACAAGAATAGGTTTGTTACCATTTAACAAAAAAATATAAACGGTATAAAAATCGACTTCTTGTACTCGCCATTTTTTAATAGCATCATCTTTTTCATTATAAAAAGAGCCAAATCCACCATTTTTTTTAACCGTAAATTTTTCTTTTACAAATGAATATACATAGTTGTTTAATCGTTTAAAGGTTACTCTATAATCAATGGTATCCCTATGATATGAATTATATTCACTATAATTACTTTTCCATTCTACTAACTTTAAAGATTCTAATAATTGTGAAACCGGTTGCTCTTTTATTTGATTTATAGCAATGGTAGAATTATCATCATTATAAATATCATCATGATCATAAATATCGTCAACAGAATCGTCATATTTATATGAAGTAAAAGAAGCGAAAGCCTCATTAACATTTCTATATAATAGCTCAAAATCAAGTTTTGAATATTTATCAGAAGATAACTTTCTAAAAAAATCTATATATCCTCTTTTTCTTTCTTTTTCAAAAGTTATATGGCTTATATTATTTATTTTAACAACTTGGTGTTGTTGACTAACTTGTGATGTAGAGTCTATAGAAATAGCAAAACCATTGGTTGTTTTAACATTATAATAATTTCCATTGATTAAATCGCCACTTAAAAAATCGTTTTGTTTATAGTGTTTTATCATTTTTCCAGACTCATCATATATTTTTTTACTAATAAGAGTATATTCATCTTTATAATTTGTTACAGATGCTAATTTTCCAGATCCCATCCAATACAATGCTTTCGTAGATCTAAATTTCTTTTTTACGTTTTTATTAAATGAATTTTTTTGATTTCTATATGATGAATAGTAAGCACTTGTAAATTTATCTATTGTATCATTTATTCTTAAACCACTTTTATATATTTCTCCTCCTATTTCTACACCTTTATTATTATAAAGTTTTATAGCACCTACCTTAACATCTTTTTTATAGGTGTTTGTTTTCCAAACAACTCCATTATTATGATAATAAATTAAAGGTTTGTTGGTTGTATTTATATACTTACTTCGAGATCCATCACTACCATCTTTACGATACCAATATATATCTCCTGCATACTTTTTTTTATTTATAGCATAAACATATCCTTGCATTTGCATATTTCCATTCTTATAAAAATCTTGTATAAGTACAAGGCTATCTACTTTTTTTAAAGGTAAGGGCCTATAAAATGCATGATTTATTTTAGTGGTAGGTTTCCATCTTTTGTTAAAATAGAGCGTATCTTTCTTTTGTATAACTTGTGAGTAATTACTTTGTAATATAAAAAAAGCTCCTATAAATAAAATTAGTTTGTAAGCTTTATTCTTATAATTTATAAGGAGTTTCATCTTGTTTTTATTAGTTTGTAATTAATTATTGAAAATGATTTTACATTTCATTTATTCTTTATCTAAAATACTTTTAATATCGTTATACAGTATGTTATAATATATATACGTTGTAGATGAATATAAATTTGAATTACAAAAAAGATACTTGATTTTAAAACATTAAAAAATTCATGAATAATTTTTTTAATGCTTGTTACTCTCAGAAGAACCTTTTTTAACCTCTTGTTTAAAATTATCATATTTAATGAAAAACAAATTATTCTTTTTAATTTAGGCAGATAATAACTACCAAATAAAGATCGAACTAATGAGATTAAGAACTACTCTTATTTTAATAACACTCCCTTTATTGATGTTAGCCCAAGAGGCAAATCAATACTTTTCTTCTATCAAATATAGAAATATTGGACCCTTTAGAGGAGGACGTTCTGTAAGTGCTACAGGAATTATAAATAACCCGCTCACTTACTATATGGGAACTACAGGTGGTGGACTATGGAAAACTGAAGATGCTGGTCAACATTGGAATAATATAAGTGATGGTTTTTTTAAAACTGGTTCTGTGGGTGCTGTTGCTGCATCAGAAAGTAACCCGAATATTATATACGTAGGTATGGGAGAACATGCTATTAGAGGTGTAATGACTTCTTATGGAGATGGTGTTTATAAATCTACAGACGCCGGAAAAACATGGAAACATATAGGTTTATCCAAAACAGAACAAATCTCAAGAATTGTAATTCATCCTACAAATCCAAACATTGTATATGTAGCAGCGCAAGGTAAATATTCATCACCTACATCTGAAAGAGGTGTTTATAAATCTGTTGATGGAGGAAAATCATGGAAAAAAACCTTATTCGTTAATGATTTTTCTGGAGCTTCTGAGTTGTCTATTGATATGAATAATCCGCAAATTTTGTATGCTGCGTTATGGTATTATCAAAGAACACCTTGGAAAATGATTAGTGGTGGTGATGGTAGTGGTTTATATAAATCGGACGATGCTGGAGAAACATGGAAAAAATTAGATAAAGGATTACCAAAAGAACTTGGAAAACTAGCTATTTCTGTTTGTAGAAGTAATAGTAATAAAGTATATGCACTTATAGAAAGTGATACTCAAAAAGATAAAAGCGGATTATACGTTTCTAATAACGCAGGTAAAAGTTGGACTCAAGTAAGTGGCGATAATAGATTAACACAGCGTGCTTGGTATTATACAGAAGTTTTTACAGATCCTAAAGATGATGAAACTATTTATGTGTTAAGTGCTCCTGCTTTACGTTCTAAAGATGGTGGTAAACATTGGGAAAGAATTAGTGGTACACATGGTGATTATCATGATTTATGGATTAACCCAAATAACTCTAAAAATATGGTAATTGCTAATGATGGTGGCGCTGCTATTTCTTTTAATTTTGGGAAAACATGGTCTAAGCAAAATACGATGCCTACGGGCCAATTTTATCGAATAAATGTAGATAATTTATTTCCTTATAATATCTATGCAGGTCAGCAAGACTATTCTTCTATAAAAATTGCAAATATGAATATAACGGGACGTTCTATTTCTGAAAGTAATTGGACAAGAGCTGCTGGTGGAGAGAGTGCTTTTCTAGCATTTGATAAAAATAATCCTACAATTACCGTTGGAGGTAGTTATTTAGGGACTATTGAAGCGTTAAATATGAAAAATATGGTAAGCACTAAAATTATGGCTGCTCCTATTCAGTATTTAGGAAAAACTGCAAGAGACATGAAATATTTGTATAATTGGAATGCTCCTATTGTTTGGTCGCAACACGAACCAAATACCATTTTTCATGCAGCTCAAGTAGTTTTAAAATCAACAGATTTAGGGAAAAATTGGACGCGCTTTTCTCCTGATTTAACTAGAAATATAGATAAAAAACAAGGTAAAGGTGGTGGTCCATACACCAACGAAGCTGTAGGTGCAGAAAATTATGGTACCATTAGTTATTTAATAGAATCACCACATGAAAAGGGTATTTTTTATTCTGGAAGTGATGATGGTTTTGTACACATTACAAAAGATAATGGAAAAACTTGGCAAAATATAACACCCAAAAAATTAGATGAAACCTTAATAAATGCTATTGAAGTATCATCACATAATCCGGCTGTTGTATACATTGCTACTACAAAATATAAATTAGGAGACTATACTCCTGCCCTTTTTAAAAGTAATAATTACGGAAAAACATGGAAATCAATTAATAATGGAATTCCAAATGGTGCACACACAAGAGTTATACGAGAAGATAAAACAAAAAAAGGTTTGTTATATGCTGGTACAGAATTAGGAATGTATATTTCTTTTAATGAGGGTGAAAATTGGGAATCTTTTCAAAGGAATTTACCCGTAACACCAGTTTTAGATCTAATGGTACATAAAAATGATTTAATTGTAGCAACTTCTGGAAGAGCGTTCTGGATTTTAGACAATATTTCTTTATTATCTCAATATAATGCTAAAAACAATATTACGAAAGTATATAATCCAGAACCAATTTATTATGGATATTGGGGAAGTAGCATGAATGGAAATATTGATAAATTTAAAGGTATGCAAAACTTTGTTGGTGTAAATCCAGCGAATGGTATTGAACTTTATTATGATCTTCCTAAAATTGATAAAATAAAACCTATTACTTTAACTGTTTTAGATAGTAAAGGTAAAGTAGTGAATACCTATACTTCTGAAAAAGATAAAAACTATATACCTCATAATGGAGGCGGCGCACCTAAAGCTCCAAAATTACCTAAGAAAAAAGGATTGAATCGTTTTATATGGAATATGCAACATAAAATTGTTCCAGGCATTCCTAAAGTCTATATTGAAGCAAATTTTAGAGGACATAAAGTGATTCCAGGAACATATACTATGAAATTAATGTATGACGGAAAAACTTATACGACTACAGCTACAATTAAAAAGAATCCAAATTATACAGTTACAAAAACTGAATATGAAGCATACGATTTAATCATGGATCAAATGGAAACAAATACTACAGACATGCATTACAAAGTAAACTTGTTACATACTATGTCTAAAGATATTAATACTTCTATTAAGCAAATGGAAAAAGAAAATAAAAGTACTGTTTTAATAAAAGAAGGTAACAACCTTTTAAAAGAAATTAAAAAATGGGATAAACAAATGGTGCAACGAAGATCTCAAGCCTATGATGATGTAGAAAATTTTGAAAATAAGTTTACAGCAGAATATTTATTTTTAATGAATCAGATAAATAGTAGTTTACCGAAGATTACGCAAGCATCTATTGATAGAAAAAAAGAGTTAGACAAGCAATGGAATAATTTAAATAAGACTGCTGAAAACTTAATAAATAACAAGATTCCTGCTTATAATCAAAAGTTATGGCAAGCAGGTATAGGAGCTATTAAAATGAAATAATTATACAAAAAAGCATCAATAAAATATTTTATTGATGCTTTTTTGTATTGTTTCAGATAATTATATTTATTATTTTAATACCCTGCTGCTTGACCGTCTTTACGGCTTTCTGAAGCTCCATGGTATACTTTGTTCTTATCATCCCATAAAATTGCTTGGTAACCACCATATATTCCTCTACCTGTTCCTATTTGATGTCCTTTATTCATTAAGCCTCTAATAGTAGTATATGGAATTCCTGATTCTGTTCGAATAGTACCCGAATTTAAAGTCGTTTCTCCCATTGGACTTGCTCCTCCTGTATGATCCCATCTTGGAGCATCACCTGCCTCTTGTAAATTCATACCAAAATCGATCAAATTCATTACAATTTGTGTATGTCCCATAGGTTGAAAATCTCCCCCCATTACACCAAAACTAGCAAAAGGTTTCCCTTCTTTTGTAATAAATGCAGGTAT
>CALISK010000008.1 GCA_938041625.1 uncultured Tenacibaculum sp.
TTAATAGGAGCAAAATCACCAGAAGTTAAATCGTTTAAAAATTGATCTTTATCTATTTCTTCTCCTTCTTCATTTAAAGGAATAAAATCTGAAGAAAGATTTATGTTTTCTTCAAAATAATTTCGCCAGTTTTTTTGACTATTTAGATACTGACTAACATCTGGAAGCATATCATTACTATCAGCAATTGCATCTGAATTATCTTCTTCAGGTAAAGCTTTAGTTGTGGTTTCTGTTTCTTCAGGAGTAGAATTATTTGAGTCATTAACAGTTTGTTCTGATACTACATTAGTCTTAGTGCCAGAATTAAAATCGTTTGTTTCAAATAAGTTTGTTAAAACGTAGTATGTTAATGAGAAAGCTCCTATAATAGTTGCAATCGTAATTAGTAAATTTTTCATATCTAAAATCGCCCCAATGTAATGTATTGTTACAAATATATGAAAAACATAATATTATGTTAATTTAAAGTTACGATTTGTTAAAAATAAATTATATTTCAAATCTCCAACCATATGGGTCTTCAGAAATATTATATTGAATGTTCATTAATTTTTCTTTAAAAAAGGAAGCATAAGAGGTGTCTAATTTAGGAAGCTCAAATTCTTCTCCACCATGGCTAAAACCAGCAATAGGATTTATGACTGTAGCCGTACCAGAACCAAAAATTTCTTTTAGAGAACCATTTTTTGCAGCTTCTTTTATCTCAGCCACAGAAATTCTTCTAATTTCTAAATTTATATCGTTGTCTTTTGCTAATTGAATTACAGACTTCCTTGTTATCCCATCTAAAATTCGGTCATTATTTGGTGTTGTAATAAGTGTATCCCCAACTCTAAAAAAGATATTCATGGTACCTGCTTCCTCTAAATATTCATGAGAATTTGCATCTGTCCAAATAATTTGTTGAAATCCTTTTTCATTTGCCAGTTTAGTAGGGTAAAACTGAGCAGCATAATTACCAGCAGCCTTTGCAAAACCAACACCACCGTCTGCTGCTCTACTGTATTCTTCAGCAAATAAAACACGAACTTCACCAGCATAATAAGCTTGTGCAGGAGATAATATAATCATGAATTTATACTCATCTGCAGGAGAAGCTGAAATAGCAGGTTGTGTAGCAATTACAAAAGGTCTAATATACATAGAGTTACCAACTCCTTTTTTTATCCAATCTTTATCTAATTTTAAAAGTTCTGTTAAACCATTAAAAAAATAATCTTTAGGAAATGCAGGAATTGCAAGGCGTTCAGATGATTTATTAATACGCTCATAATTTTCTTCTGGTCTAAAAAGAAAAACAGAATCATTATCATCTTTATAGGCTTTCATACCTTCAAATACTGCTTGTCCATAATGAAAAACTCTAGCAGAAGGAGCTACAGATATATTTTCATAAGGTTTTACAGTAGGGTTTTGCCAAGCGCCATCTTTATAGTCACATTCAAACATATAATCCGAAAAAACAGTACCAAATGTTAGATTGTTAAAATCTACAGAGTCGATTTTTGATTGTTGAATCGGAATAATTTTAATGTTTGAAGAACTCATAAGATAGGTGTTTGATTTTGTGCAAAATTACAAAATCGAGATCACTTTTAAATGAAATAGAGTAAAGTATAATACTTTCAATGTTGTATCTTTGTTGTGTTTAACTAAGTAACTATCTAAAAATGAAAAACTTAATCGCTATTTTTTTTAGCTGTATTTTAACATTGACTTCATGTAAAACAGAAAAAAAATCTGTAAAAGAGAAAGAAACACTAGCATATGTGTCTTTTGGAGAAAAAATTTCAAGTGATAACGTATTAACCACAGACAAAGTGTATAGCACATATAAAAAATTAAATGTAGGAGACACAGTAACATTAAAATACGCATCTAAAATAAGTGAAGTTTGTTCTAAAAAAGGATGTTGGATGAAGTTACCTATTTCTGATTCAGAAAAAGTAATGGTTAAATTTAAAGATTATGGTTTTTTTATGCCATTAGATAGCCAAAATAAAGAGGTTATTGTTGAAGGAAAAGCATTTGTAAAAGTAACACCTGTAGATGAATTACGTCATTATGCCGAAGATGCAGGAAAATCAAAAGAAGAAATAGAAAAAATTATAGAGCCTAAAAAAGAAATGGCATTTTTAGCGCACGGAGTTTTAATGAAATAGGATTGAAAAGAGAAATAATAATTACTTCAGATGGATCAACAACGATTCATATACCAGAATGGGATGAACAATATCACTCTAAACACGGTGCTATTCAGGAGGCATATCATGTTTTTATAAAAAGTGGTTTAGAGCATGTAAATAAAGAGGAGCTAGCTATTTTAGAAATAGGATTTGGTACTGGGCTTAATTGTTTTATTACTGCTATTGAATCAAATAAAAACATTGATTATATAGGAGTTGAAGCTTACCCTGTAGCTGTAGATGAAATTAAGCAATTGAATTATGTAGCAGAGTTAAATGTTCAGAATTCTGAATCTCTTTTTAAAAAGATACACGAAACAGCTTGGGAAGAAAAACATCAAATAAATGAAACATTTTCTTTAATAAAAAGGAAACAGTTTTTTAAAGATATTTCAGATGTTGAAGTGTTTGATTTAATTTATTTTGATGCCTTTGGAGCTAGAGTTCAACCAGAGTTATGGACTGAAGATATCTTTTTAAGAATGTATAAATCACTTAAGAACGAAGGAGTCTTAGTTACGTATTCAGCAAAAGGAAGTGTAAGAAGAGCTATGGAAACTGTTGGCTTTTCTGTAGAAAGATTGCCTGGGCCTCCTGGAAAAAGAGAAATGCTGAGGGCAACAAAAAATGACACGAATTAATTAGATATAAAATTACATGAAATTTCAAAGACGATTTGGAAACAGAAAAGAAACAAAACCTAAAAAAGGCTTATTCTTGATATTGTTATTAATTATTGTATTGTATTTGTTTTTTAATGCAGAAAAAGTTTTAGGACGCCTATTTTAAATGAAACCATTCAAGTTTAAAGAGTTTACTATTTATCAAGACAAAACAGCAATGAAAATTGGTACAGATGCTGTTTTATTAGGAGCTTGGAGTACTATAGATCATTATCCGGATACAATACTTGATATTGGATCAGGTACAGGAGTGCTTGGATTAATGTTAGCTCAACGATCTGATGCTTTAACAATTGATGCTATTGAAATAGAAGATAATGCGTACGAGCAAACAGTAGAAAATTTTGAGCGCTCCGATTGGGGAGATCGTCTGTTTTGTTACCATGCATCTTTTCAAAATTTTGCTAAAGAAATGATTGAAGAAGATGAGATGTATGATTTAATTGTTTCTAATCCGCCATTTTACAATGATACTTTTGAAACGGAAGATGAGGCGCGCAATAAAGCAAGATTTACATCTTCACTCACTTTCGAAGAATTAATAACAGGAGCTTCTCAATTATTAGATGATCAAGGGAGGTTTTGTACAATTATTCCTTATAAAGAGGAAAAAATTTTTATTCAACTTGCTAAAAATCATAACATGTATTTGAATAAGGTGTGTAGGGTTAGAGGAAATTCAAATTCGGAAATAAAAAGAAGTTTGTTGAATTTTTCTTTTCAACGAAAAGAGCTGGAAGAAGAAGAGCTTATAATAGAAATAGATAGACATATATATACAGAGGATTATAAGAATTTGACTAAAGATTTTTACTTGAAAATGTAAATGAAGAATTGGTTGTTTTTTTTAATTTCCAATACTTATTTTTTTTAGAAAATAATTGATTTTTTTTTATTTGCCATTTGGTATTGTTAAAGTGAATCCAATTGTTACTTGTCCTTTTTTTACCTAATGCTTTTTGAGAATTTAAAATTAAAATGTTACCGCTATTTTTCCAGATACCTTCGCTATAATTTGATAGAACATCTTTTTTGTATTCCCAAAATTTAAATGATCTATCTTTGTTGAGTGTCATTTTTATGTTAGAAATAGTACTTGTTTTCTGAAAAGTACCGTCATTTAAAAAGTAGGTAAAACGATCAGAAGGATGGATTTTTAGTAAAGAGCACATTCGATTATTAAAAATGGTAACAAATTCATCGTCTCTATGACTGCCAGTACAAGTATGGCAAAGTTTTAAGTTTAAAATTTTTATATTATTAATTTTTATAGAATCAATTAACTTATCAGTACAACTTCCATAGCCTCCAACTTGCGTAAACAAAATATTTTTACCTTCAGAAAATAAAGAAACTGCCATTTGATCAATTTGTTGGTTTATCTTTTTTTTATCTTTAGGGTCTAATTGATAACCACTTTCGAAACGTTTTAAAATATATAACTTATATAAATAATTTAAGTTTTTGATGCGTTCTTTACCAACAGTAATGTAAGTGCTATCTAATTTAATATTTTTAGGAATGTAATTCATTAATTCAGTGAATATATTCTTTTGAGAGAAAACAAATTTATTTAAGAATAATAAGCAGAAAATTAAATAGTACTTTTTCATATTTAAACAATTACTTGTTAAGTACGAAATTAGTGGAGGTAGTTTTTTTTGAGCCTTAAAAAAGACATAAAACTTTTATAATATTTTGATAAAGAAAAATGCTTTTAATTTAAAGTTATGGTAATAAATATTAGCTATGTATACTCAGAGAATATATAGCAGATCTGTATTACCAAAACCGGGGTGTTATAAAGGAACATCTTTTTCTAAATTACTTTATTTTAGGTGTTCATTTGTTATAATAAATCGTTTAATAATGTATTTGTAGTGGTAATAAGAAGATTAATTTTTTTAATATCATAAGCATCTGGATGTGCGTTGTTAAAACTTCCTTTATCATTATCAAAATATTTTCCAGAGCTATCTTTAAATTTTTCAGAAGAAGTTAAGTCATATAAAATAGCAACCCCTTTGTCTGCTGAAGACCAAAATTGCCCGTAAGCTTCATTTGCCATTTTAGTATTTAATAAAGACCCAGGGTTAACAGCGATAAAATTTATTTGATCAAATTTTTTCGAAATATCGAAAGTCCACATTGTTAAAGCTAATTTACTTTGAGCATAAGCATCTTGAGCAGTTAATCCTGATTGATGACCTTTAAGTGCTGGAATATTGATAGGAGATTGAGCAGCAGAACTTAAGTTAATTACTTTAGGATTTGTTCCTTTTTGTAGTAACGAGATTAAATGATTTGTTAGAAGGTAAGGAGCAAGGTAATTTACAGTAAATCTTATGTCTATTCCCATTCTATCTTGTTGAATAGGGCTTTTAAAAATTCCAGCATTATTAATTAATATATCTAAATGATCTAATTCATTAATAGCTTCTTTGCTCATTGAAGCAACACTATCTAAATCAGAAAAATCAGAAACAAAACCACTTACATTATTGTTTTTTGAAACTTCTTTTATTTCATCTATTGTACGGTATAGTTTTTCTGAATTTCTTCCATGTAAGTAAATAATGTGTCCTTCTTTAGCTAGTTTAATAGCAGTAAGTTTTCCTATTCCATCAGTACTTCCAGTTATTAATATTGTTTTTTTCATCTTTACTTTTTTATTATAAAATGTATGTTATTTGTAATATAAATAAGATATAAACTATATTTATTATAGTTGCAAAATTATTTATAGTTTATTAATTTTGCAATAACGGTCAAAAAGGATAGTATAATAATGCATAAAGTTAAAGGGAAAGAGTATCCGTGTTGTACAAGTGTTACTATGGGGATAATTGGCGGAAAATGGAAAACAGTTATTTTATATCATTTAATGGAGGAGACATTACGATATAATGAGTTAAGAAAAAAAATGGGAAGTGTAACTGAAAGAACATTGAGTTTACAATTACAACAATTGCAAAAAGATGGAGTAATAAAAAGAAGAGTGTATACCACTAAACCACCATTAAAAGTAGAGTATTCATTAACGGACTTTGGAAAAACGTTGATTCCTGTTATACAATCTATAGTAGATTGGGGAGATTATGTTGTTGAAAATTATGCTGAGTCTAAATAAATAAGATCATAAATTACAATTTTAAAGAAGGTTGTTCTTAAAATAACCTTCTTTAAAATATGCTTTATTATAGGCCTAAAATTACTTCAAAACCTATAGCATCAGATATTGCTTTGTTTTTTATATTATTGTTGTAATTAATTCCCCAACGAGTTCTATCAATTTTAAATTTTGTAGTCATTTCAAGTTTTTCATAATTTAATTTAGCGTTAAAATGAATTGCTTTTGTAATTCCTTTAATTGTAAGATTTGCTGTTATTTTTAAATCTGTAGAAGAGTTATAAATGACATTAGTAATGGTTAATTGAGAAGAAGGAAATTGAGAAACATTAAAAAAATCTGTGTGTTTTAAATGTTCAGTCAATCCATTGTTTGCCTCAATGTTGTCCATATCGGTGGTAATAATGGTATTCATGTTTATAATAAAAGAACCACCAGTAATTTTATTATTAGTTTTAATAAATTCTCCTTTACTAAATTTTATGGTACCATAATGGCCATAAAATTTAAAAGTCATTTCACCAGACCATTTTATTTCACTTTTTTCAATGTTAATTTTTAAGGTTTCTTGAGCGTAGGTAGGCATCAAATAACTAATGACAATTGCTACAAATAGAATACGTTTTTTCATGTTTTAGGAATAAAATTTTTTGAATAAATAAAATTAACCTGTACATTAAAAGAAAGTGTCAAAAGATTGTAAAATAAGTGTCAATGAGTGTAAAAAGTCTTGAAATAATGTGTTCTTTGCAAAGATGATGGATAAAAAGAAAGTTTATTTATTGGTAGTATTACTAGTGTTATTTCTGGTATGGCTAGTCTCAAATATTAATACAATAAAAAATAAAGAAGAGTTTTCTGAAGCTGTAAAAATATCTTTAAGAGAAGCAGGAAACCAATTGTTGTTAACAAATAAGGATAGTACTTCATTAATATTACCTATAATTAAAATAGGTGAGTTAAAGTATGAATTATCGTTTCAATCAGAATTATCAATTAACCCTGATAGTTTAGTTTCTGTTATAAAAAAGAGTTTTAGAAAATCTGAATTACCTAAAAAATATAGGGTTGAAGTTATTCAATGTGAAGGAGAAGAGGTAAGTTATAGTTATGAAATTAAAGAAAGTATAGGAAGTAGTATTGTACCTTGTAAAGGAAGAGTATTACCAGATAATTGTTATACAATAGAAGTTAGATTTACAGAAAAAAACACCGCTTTTTTAGATTTAGTATTTTTAATTATTGGTGTTTTAATTGTTTTCTTATTGTTATATGAATTTCTTTTTAGGAGTAAACAAGAAACAAATTCTAAAATTGTAGAAGAGCAATTTCTTGCTATTGGAGGGTTTCAATTTTATCCAGATCAAAATAAATTAGTAAAAAAAGTTCTTGAAATAAATCTTTCAAGAAAAGAATGTGAACTATTAGTGATTTTTGCAGGTAAACCCAATGAAATAGTAAAGAGAGAAGAGCTAACAAAAAGAGTATGGGAAGATAATGGTGTTATTGTAGGAAGAAGTTTAGATACATACATATCTAAACTTCGTAAAAAGTTAAAATCGGACCCTACAATTAAGATTGTTAATATTCATGGAGTTGGTTATAAATTAGAAATGAATAATTAAAAACTACAATTGACCATCATTGTTTATTTTACTTATTTCTTTTAGTATAACTGTGTCTTCATACCGTTGAGGATGAAAATATTTAGCGTATTTTGGAAGTTTAGTTTCCTTTAAAATATAGGTAGCACAAAGTTTTCCTGCTGCGCAAGAAGCCATTGTACCATAACCAGCAAGAGCACCAATAACAAATATATTTTTTTCTTTTGCAGGTCCTATAAGTGGCCAGTTCTCTTTTGTGCGTGTGTAATGGCCTGCATATTCTATTAATGGAGAAGGAATATTATTTTCGTACTCAGATAATTCAGGAATAAAATTACTAGCTCCTTTTAGAACTACTTGAGGAAAAAGATCCATTTTAGGAATACTCCATGTAGCTTTGGTATGTTCAGTTTGAAAAGCCCAACCTAATTTAATGCCTTCCGAATCAGGTTTTATATGAAGTCCTCCAGGAAACTTATTTAATAACCATTTGTATTTTTGGTCAGAGGAAAAAAAGTCAATTTCGTCATTAGACCAGTTTAAAAATTGTGAGTCAGCATAAATGGTAAAAGGCATGTTCTTCGGAATAATCTTTTTAGGGTCTGGAATAATAAATTTTCTTTGTAAAGTATTTGAAATAGGAAATTGAAATCCAAGCATTTTAGCAATATTGTTTATAAAAGGGCCAGCAGCAATAACAATCTTTGAAGTTTTAATAGTTTGTTTTGAGTTTAAAGTAATGTTAAATGAAGAATCTTTTTTATTGATATCTAAAATTTCTCCTTCAATTTGTTTTAAACCCATTTTTTTTGCTTCTCGTAGTAATAAACTTCCTAAAGCATACACATCTATTCTTCCTGCATTTTTAACTGTAACTATTTTTTTAATGTTTTTGTCTAGATATGAGTGGTTGTTTTGAATTACATTATTGTCAGTAATTTCTTCAAAATATTTTTTTGAATCGCTTAATAAATTAGTGTCAAAAACTTTTTTTTCTGAATTATGACTTACAAAATTGTAACCCGAATTTATCATGTCAAAAGACGCATCTTCATATTTAAGTTTTAGTTCTTTCATTAAAAGAATACTATCGCTTATAAAGCTTCTCATATTCTCTTCGGGCCAATAATCTCTATAGTTTTCCCCTGATTTACTTGTAGTAAAAGATAAGGGTTGATTTTTATCAATTAAGATAATTTGAGTATTTCTGTCTTTTTTTAATAAGTAATAAGCTGTTGCAATACCGGCAATACCAGCACCACAAATTGTGATTGTATTATTTGTATGCATGTTTTTTTTTTAGAAGGTTAGTTTGCATACATTTAAAGATACCCATTATTTAAATAACAGGCATCTTTTTTATAAGTGTTTTTAATTTAATAAATTCTGTAAAGCTTAGCTTTAAGGTAGTTTGTTTAAACTAATTTTAACCCATTATACTTTCTGGATTGTAACCAAGATAAGGAACTTCTTTTTCAAAGAAAGTAACGCCATAATCTTCTAATTCTTTTAAAATAGGCTCATACACCTCTTTTTCAATAGGTAATTGAACCCCAGGAGTAGTTATTTCTCCATTTAAAATACGTAATGTAGCCATAGCAACAGGTAAACCAACAGTTTTCGCCATTGCTGTATAGGTTTGATCTTCCCCTTTAATAACCATACTACTTTCAATTTGATGGTTACCTGTTTTACTTTTATATCCAAATATGTGATGCATTACAATCATATCTTTATCATCAGGTTGAAGCGTCCATGAATCCATTAATATTTTTTGTAAAATTTGAGCAGGAGTAGCGTTTTTTAAACTTACTTTTTTATTAGCATTAAAAATGTCTAACTCAACAAATTTACTCCACATAATATCATCTTGATCTATTTTTAAATACGATCTAAATTTCAACTCTACAGAGTCTGACGGAGAATACGCTAAGAATGAATTTGTAAAATCTCTATAGCTCATGTTCTCAGAATCTTCTATAGTATAACTATCATCTGTCATTCCTAATTGAACAAAAACATTCCAAGCTCTAGAAAAACCAATTTTTCGTATGGTACCTCTATACATGGTAGGAATGTCATCTAAACCATAAATACTTCGATATTTTAAAGAATCTCTATTTGCATAACCTTCAAAAGTACCGCTTCCATTGATTGTTAAAAATTCCGTTCTTCTAAATAATTTATGATATGGAATATACTTATAGGTACCTTCTTGAATAAATTTTGAAGCACCACCTTGTCCTGCCAAAACAACATTTCTAGGGTTCCAAGTAAATTTGTAATTCCAGAGATTTGTGTCGCTTTCAGGAGCAACTAAACCACCAGTAAACGATTCAAACAAGAGCATTTCATTACCATTATCACGAATTTCATTAATAATTTTCATGGCGCTCATATGATCAATACCAGGATCTAAACCTATTTCATTCATAAAAACCAATCCTTTATCTTTTACTTCCTTATCTAAAGCTTTCATTTCTTTAGAAATATAAGAAGCAGTAACCATGTGTTTGTTAAATTCAAGGCAGTTTTTAGCTACTTCAATATGTAATCGAGCAGGTAACATTGAAATTACAATATCAGATTTTTTAATAACCTCTCTGCGTTGTTGTTCATTAAACACATCCAACTCAATTGCAGAAGCATTTTCATGATTTTTTATTTTGTTTTTAGCATTTTGAAGAGATAAATCACCAATAGTGATATGTAAATTTTCTGATGAAGATTTATCTAGTAAATACTTAATTAATGACGAACTAGATCTACCTGCTCCAATAATCAATATGTTTCTCATAAAATTATGCTGTATTTTTGTTTAAACTTCTAAAAGAAGTTGATTTTTTTAAAGTTTAATATTTAACAAATATAATATAAATGTATAAAAATTTAACAGTTGTTTCATTATTAGGAGCTTTAACAATTATACTTGGTGCTTTTGGAGCGCATACATTAAAAGATAAATTAACGCCAGAAGCAATGCAAAGTTTTGAAACGGCAATACGATATCAAATGTATCATATAATAATACTGCTTGTAATTAATTTGTATAAAGATTTCTCCTCTAGTTTTAAGAAGAAAATGACGTATTTGTTTCTGTTGGGAACATTGTTTTTTTCAGGATCAATTTATTTAATTCAATTATTAAAAATACCAGCAAAACTAATTTGGTTTTTAACTCCATTAGGAGGCCTTTTATTTATTGTAGGATGGTTGTTTTTAGGATACGAATTTTATCAAAAAAGAACAGAAAAATAAAATGTTGATAAAAAATATGTAATGATAATGTGTTTAAACAAAAAGGTTTATTTTTGTCATAAATAAAACACAACTAAAAAAAATAAGAGATGGCAAATCTTGAAGCGAAAACGATTTCGTTAGAATCATTAGGAATAAAGAGTTCGACGATTCGTTATCAGTTAACTTCTGAAGAGTTACACGATTTAACTATTGAGAAAAAACAAGGAAAAGAAACTGTGTTTGGTGCGTTAACAGTTAACACAGGAGAATTTACTGGTAGATCTCCAAAAGACAGATTTATAGTTAAAGATGATGTAACTAAAGATGAGATTTGGTGGGGAGATATTAATATCCCTTTCGATACAAATAAATTTGATGCATTATATGATAAAGTAACAGCTTATCTTTCTGATAAAGAGGTTTTTGTTAGAGATAGTTACGCTTGTGCAGATGAAGATTACAAACTAAATATTAGAGTTGTAAACGAATATCCTTGGAGTAACATGTTTGCTTACAATATGTTTCTTCGTCCTACAGAGGAAGAGTTAAGTAACTTTACTCCTGAATGGACAGTAATAAATGCTCCAGGTTTTATGGCTGATGCAGAAATAGATGGTACTCGTCAACATAATTTTGCAATTTTAAATTTTACAAAAAAAGTTGCTTTAATTGGTGGTACAGGATATACAGGTGAAATTAAAAAAGGAATTTTTTCTGCATTAAATTTTATTTTACCAGTATATAAAAATACATTACCAATGCACTGTTCTGCTAACGTAGGAAAAGATGGTGATACTGCTATATTCTTCGGATTATCAGGTACAGGTAAAACTACTTTATCTACAGATCCTAATAGAAGTTTAATTGGTGATGATGAGCATGGTTGGACTGCTGAAAATAAAGTTTTTAATTTTGAAGGAGGTTGTTACGCGAAGGTAATAGATCTTTCTAAGGAAAAAGAACCAGAGATTTACGGTGCAATTAAAAAAGGAGCCATTCTAGAAAACATTGTAATGGATGACAATGGAAATGTAGATTTCCATGATACATCAGTTACACAAAATACTAGAGTAAGTTATCCTATTCATCATATAGAAAATATTAAAACACCATCTATAGGAGAAAACCCTAAAAATGTATTCTTTTTAACAGCAGATGCATTTGGTGTGTTACCTCCAATTTCAAAACTAACTCCAGGTCAGGCTGCGTATCACTTTATTTCTGGTTATACAGCAAAAGTAGCAGGTACAGAAGCAGGAGTTACTGAGCCATTACCAAGTTTTTCTGCTTGTTTTGGTGCACCATTTATGCCTTTACATCCAACACGTTATGCTGAAATCTTAAGTAAAAAGATGAAAGAAACAGGAGTAAATGTATGGTTGGTAAATACAGGATGGTTTGCAGGTCCTTACGGAGTTGGAAACAGAATGAAATTAAAATATACTCGCGCAATGATTAATGCTGCCTTAACTGGTGGATTACCTGATGAAATTACACACGAGAATTACCATATACATTCGGTGTTTGGTTTAGCACAACCAAGAGAATGTCCAGGAATTCCTACAGAATTACTAAGTCAGAGAAAGGCTTGGGATAATGATAAAGGATATTATGAAACAGCACATAAATTAGCAGATTCATTTAGAGCTAACTTTAAAAAGTTTGAAGAATATGCAAATGATGAAATTTTAGCTGGTGGACCACCAATTGTAAAAAAATAATAAATTAAAAAGCATCCAATTCGGATGCTTTTTTTATGCAAAAAAATGTCATTATTTTAGCTAAAAATATTAAAGAATGATAGTACAAGGAAACATCGTTGATATTCAACAGAAAAGAATATTTAAAGGAGAGGTAACGATTGTAAATGGCAAGATTAAAGAAATTAAAGAAGTAGATCATTCTGTAGAACATTATATCCTTCCAGGATTTGTAGATGCACATATTCATATTGAAAGTTCTATGTTAGTGCCTTCAGAATTTGCAAAAATAGCAGTAACTCATGGTACGGTTGCTACAGTTTCAGATCCGCATGAAATAGCAAATGTGTTAGGAGTAAAGGGAGTGGAGTTTATGATTGAAAATGGAAAAAAAGTACCATTAAAATTCAATTTTGGAGCCCCTTCTTGTGTTCCAGCAACTTCATTCGAAAGTGCAGGTGCTATTATTGATTCTGAAGATATTAAATTAATGATGGAGAATCCAGATATTAAGTATTTGGCAGAAATGATGAATTACCCTGGAGTTTTATTTGATGATGAGGAGGTGTTAAAAAAGATTCAACACGCAAAAAACAATAACAAACCCATAGATGGCCATGCTCCTGGATTACGAGGAGATGCTATAACTAAGTATATTTCAGCAGGAATTTCTACAGATCATGAATGTTTTACCTACGAAGAAGCTTTAGAGAAACTTCAAAAAGGGATGAAGGTGATCGTTAGGGAAGGAAGTGCTGCCAAGAATTTCGAAGCTTTGATAGGTTTACTTCCTGAGTATTATGAAGAGATGATGTTTTGTTCAGATGATAAGCATCCAGATGATTTATTATTAGGTCATTTAAATCAGTTATGTGAACGAGCAGTAGCAAAAGGTGTTGATGTTTTTAAAGTGCTACAGGCAGCTTGTATAAACCCAGTAAAGCATTATAACTTAGATGTAGGGTTATTAAATGAAGGAGATGATGCCGATTTTATTGTTGTAGAAGATTTAGAGAAATTTAAAGTATTGCAAACCTATATAAATGGTGAAATAGTTGCCGAGAAAGGAATTTCTTTTGTTGAATCTGTAGATTTTGAAGTGTTAAATAATTTTAATACGGATAAAAAGAAGGTCTCAGATTTTGAATTTCATGCGACTTCAGAAAAAATAAGAGTTATAGAAGCATTAGATGGCGAGTTGGTAACAAATGAAATAAAAGCAGATTCTTTAATCAAAGAAGGAAACTTAATTTCAAATATAGAAAATGATGTATTAAAAATGACGGTAGTAAATCGTTATAAAAATGCAGAACCATCTATAGCGTTTATTAAAAATTTTGGATTAAAAGAAGGAGCTATAGCAAGTTCTGTAGGACATGATTCTCATAATATTATAGCAGTCGGAGTTTCAGATGAAGCTATTTGTAAAGCGGTGAATTTATTAATTGAAAATAGAGGAGGAGTTTGTGCGGTGTCAGATACCAATGAAAAAATTGTTTCATTGCCTGTTGCAGGAATCATGAGTGATAAACCAGCAGAAGAAATTGGTAAAGCGTATGCTGAATTAGATAAAATGGCTAAAGAAATGGGGAGTAATTTACGTGCACCTTATATGACACTATCTTTTATGGCGTTACTGGTAATTCCGTCGTTAAAATTATCTGATAAAGGATTGTTTGATGGAAATACATTTAA
>CALISK010000009.1 GCA_938041625.1 uncultured Tenacibaculum sp.
CAAGTAAAAATGTTGCCTAAAGAAGCAGATCCTTTAGATGTTCGCTACAATGTTATTCAATGGGTACATCGTTCTACTAGAGGATGGAGTTATGGAGGTAGTATTTCTGACCCAAGAACCGGAGAAATAATAAAAGGACATGTAAGTTTAGGGTCTTTACGAATTCGTCAAGATTTTTTAATAGCACAAGCATTACAAGCTCCTTATAAATTGAATGATGAAGACGATAATTTTGCATTAGAAATGGCTTTGGCAAGAATACGTCAATTATCTGCTCATGAGATAGGCCATACTTTAGGGTTTGCACACAATTTTGCAGCAAGTTCTAATAATAGAGCCTCTGTAATGGACTATCCGCATCCTAAATTAACACTTAAAAATGGAAAGATAGATTTTATGAATGCTTATGATATTAAGATAGGAGTATGGGATAAGGTAACTGTAGCGTATGCATATCAAGATTTTGTAAAGGATGAAAAAATTGAATTACCTAAAATTTTAAACAATGCTTTTAGTAAAGGGCTCCGTTTTATAACAGATGCAGATGCTAGACCCAAGGGAAGTGCACATGTATATGCACATTTATGGGATAATGGAGGGAATGCTGCTGATGAGTTGAGTAATTTATTAACCATAAGAAAAAAAGCAATTGCCGCCTTTTCTACAGATAATATTAAAAGTAAGCAACCTTATTCTGTATTAGAAGATGTTTTTGTTCCTTTATATTTTTTCCATCGTTATCAAGTAGATGCTACTTCAAAATTAATAGGTGGTTTAGATTATACTTATGCTGTTAAAGGACAAAAAGAGTTAATAGTAAAAAGAGTAGATGGAATTACAGAAAGAAAAGCTTTGAAGGCATTATTAAAAACAATTGATGCAAACGAAATAGGGATTCCGAAACGTTTGTTAAAGTTGTTTCCGCCAAGAGCTTATGGTTATAATAGAACTAGAGAAAGTTTTAAAAGTAAAACAGGAGTTGCTTTTGATTCATATGGAGCAGTACAAACAGCAAGTGAATTTACTTTAAGTTTTTTATTACATCCGCAGAGAATAAACCGTTTAATACAACACAAAAGCATTGATAATAGTCAATTAGGACTTAAAGAGTTACTAAGTGATTTAATGGAAGCATCGTTTAAACAAAATTTTAAAGATTCGTATTATCAAGGATTACATGAAATTGTAAATAAAGAAGTGTTACAAGCTTTATTTACGTTAAATTCAAGCGAGTCTCTTTACTTTCAAGGAAAAGCAATTATAAACAATAGTTTAGATAAATTAAAAGAGATGTTGGAAAAGAGTTCAAATTCATTAATGGCAAAAGAATATTTAAAGATGATAGCTGATTATAAAAAGAATCCTTTAAAATATAAAAAAGATATTGCACCAAAAATTCCTGATGGTTCTCCTATAGGAATGCATTAATATAATTTTAAAATAATAATTTCGTGTTAAAACTTTAACAAGGAGGTAAAACCCCTTGATTTAATTTGAAGTTAAATGGATTTATACACGAGATAATTAAAAGCGAATAAAAAAATAAATCAATTACCAAATAATAAAGTAATAATGACAATTAATTTAATAAGCGATACCGTTACAAAACCAACTAAAGGAATGTTAGATGCAATGATGACAGCAGAGGTTGGAGATGATGTTTTTAATGCAGATCCTACTGTAAATTTATTACAAGAAAAAATGGCTGAAATGTTTCATATGGAAGCGGCTTTATTTTTTCCATCAGGAACCATGGCAAACCAAGCTGCTATTAAATTACATACACAGCCAGGTGATAGAATGTTTTGTGATAAATGGGCACACGTTTATAATTATGAAGGTGGAGGCGCTGCTTTTAATGCTGGAGTTACTTCATGTTTAATAGATGGAAATAGAGGCATGTTTACAGCAGACCAATTAAAAGGTTTTGTTTCTGGAAGAAATGATATTCACACACCATATAGTAGATTGGTTTGTGTAGAAAATACCACAAATAAAGGAGGTGGAGCTTGTTGGGATTTTGAAGAATTAAAAAAGATACAAAAAGTAGCTAAGGATAATAATTTAGCATATCATTTAGATGGAGCACGTTTGTTTAATGCTTTGGTAGCAAAAGGAGAAACACCAAAACAGTATGGAGAATTATTTGATACGATCTCTATTTGTCTGTCTAAAGGATTAGGAGCACCAGTAGGTTCTGTTTTAATTGGAACAAAAGAGCATATGGAACAGGCTTTACGTGTTCGTAAGTTATTTGGAGGAGGAATGCGTCAAGCGGGTTTTTTAGCCGCTGCAGGAATTTATGCATTAGATAATCAGGTAACACGTTTAGCAGAAGATCATAAAAAAGCAAAAGAAATAGGAGAAGTATTAGCCTCTTGTTCTTATGTTAAAAAGGTGGAACCTATAGAAACGAATATTGTTATTTTTTATGTAGAAGATAACATGAATCCAGATGACTTTATGCATAAATTAGAAGAAAAAGGAATTTTGTTAATTTCTATGGGTGAAGGAAAAATAAGAATTGTAACTCATTTAGAGTATACAAATGAAATGCATGATCAATTATTACAAGAATTGAAGCGTTTTTAGAAAATTATAGACCTTAGAAAAATAACGTTATGAAAAAGCAAAAAGTAATAGAGAAGTTAAATAAACATTGTAAAGAAAGATTGTATGTTAGGTTAACTAGAAGGAAAGGTGGATTTGAAGCTATATCTACAGGTTATATTATAGCTATTTCTGATGATTTCATTCTACTACAAGAGAGTGATGAATTTAGAATTTTAGGCTATCAAATAATTCCTGTAAAAACAATTAAACATGTTCGGTATAATAAGAATGATAAAACTTACGAGCGTATTTTAAAAGAAGAAAAGTTACTTCATAAAGTGAAAGCAAAATATGATATTGATTTAACTGATTGGAAGTCTATTACCAGAGATGTTAAAAAAACGGGATTAACAGTAATATCAGAATGTGAGGACCCTGAACAAGGTTATTTTTGTATTGGAAAGTTAAAAAGGATAAATAAAAAGTCAATTTCAATTAGGTATTTTAATGTTCAAGGAATTTTAGATAAAGAAAACACAAAACATCTATTTAAAGATATTACTAAATTGAGCTTTGATGATCACTACGCAAATGTTTTCTCTAAGTACGTAAAAAAGCAATAATAAATTTATAATGAAAAAAATAGTTGTTATTACATTACTAATTTTGTTTTCCTCTTGTGAGAATAAAGTGAAAAATAAAAGTGTAGAGGTTAAAGAAACCAAAATAATCACAAAAAGTTTTCAAGAAATCTTAGACTCAGCAAAAGTAAAAGGCGCTATTTTAATTTATGATTTTCAGAAGGGAAAATGGTATTCGAATGATTTTGAATGGACTAAAAAAGGAAAGTTACCAGCATCTACTTTTAAAATTACAAATTCAATAATAGGCTTGGAAACAGAAGTTATTAAAAGTGATAGCATGCTCTTTAAGTGGAATGGAGAGAAAAGAAGGTTGAAGGTTTGGGAACAAGATTTAACCTTTAATAAAGCTTTTCATTATTCTTGTGTTCCTTGTTATCAAGAAGTAGCTAAAAAGATTGGTGTTGAAAGAATGAACAATTATTTGAAAAAACTAAACTATGGATTTATGAAAGTTGATTCAACTTCTATTGATAATTTTTGGTTACAAGGAAATTCTAAAATTAATCAACAACAACAGATAGATTTTTTAAAAAGATTCTATACATCTGAATTACCAATCTCTAAAAGAACAGAGAGAATAATGAAAGAGTTGATGGTAATAGAAGAAAATGAAGCCTTTAAAATTAGTGGTAAAACAGGTTGGTCTATTAGAAACGGAAATAACAATGGTTGGTTTGTTGGGTATATTGAAACAAAAAAAGGGATACACTTTTTTGCAACGAATATAGAACCTAAAGAAGATTTTAATATGAAAATGTTTCCAATGATAAGAAAAGAGATTTCCTATAAAGCTTTTAAACAAATAGGAATAATAGAGTAAATATAAATATGAAAGAGGTATTTATAGATTTTAAATTTTATGATTTTTGGGATAATGATGATTATGCTTTAAAAGAATATGTTAGTGAAAACCAAGTGACGAATTAATAAAAACAATTGAAAAAGAATTGGGATTTAAATTAGCAATAACATATATCGAAATGATGAAAATTCAGAATGGAGGAATACATTTTAATTGTTGTTGTCCTACAAGTGAACCTTCTTCTTGATCTGAAGATCACATTGCAATATCTAGAATTTATGGAATAGGTAAGGAGAAAGATTATTCATTATGTAGAGAGTTGAGGAGTCAGTTTATGATTGATGAATGGGATATCCAAATACAGGAGTTTACATTTGTGATTGTCCATCTGCCGGTCATGATATGATTTTATTAGATTATAGTAAATGTGGAATAGATGAAGAACCTGAAGTTGTACATGTTGATCAAGAACCTTAAAAAAACACTCTAACAATAGGTGAAACGGCAGAAGCATAAATGCTTTCATTTTCATTATAAAGTACATCATATCGAAGTCCTAAAGTGAAATTTTGACCAATACGATAAGCAGCACCAATATATAAAGCAGGGTAGCTAAAATTATCATTTAAATTCCCAAAACTTTGACTAACAAAAAGCTGCTCAAATTCAGCAGATAATTGTATTTCATATATAGGATTGTATAATGACAGTACACTTGCACTAAATACATTTGCTTTAGAGTCTCCTCTTTTAGAATATTGATAGCCAATTCCTGCTCCTAAAGAAAAACTTTCATTAAAATCATAAATAGCAGTAGGAGAAATAGCAACAGTTGTAGTGTTGTTACCAAACCCTAGTCCGAATCCTCCACCAAAACGTACATTATCCCAAAAGTTTTCGGGTTCATTATCTTGAGAAAAAGAGTTTAAACTAAATAAAAACAAAAGTGGTAGTAGATATCTTTTCATAATTAAGAATTTCTTGAATCTTATTCGATACTAAATATAGAAAAAATATTTTGACTACTGTATGTAACCTATTCTACAATCCAATTTTTGTATTTTATTTCAATAAATTCTTTGAAATATTCATTTAATTGAAATAATTTTTCCTCTGCTGGGGTTTTAAAGAATTCAATTGGTAGTCCATCAAGTATATCAATATACTTTGTAATCTTATCAAAATTGATGAGAATTTGTTGACTACCTATATCTGTTGTAGCAAATCCTTCATATTGGTACTTTTGTTTTAGAGAATTAAAATCAGTTGAAAGTAACTTTTCAATATATTCTAGGCTTAATTCATTAAGAATACCATTTTCTATAAAATTATCTGAATTGTTTTTAGTTATTTTTTTATGCTTAAAAGCACTTAATTCTAAAGTATAATTATAATCAACAAAAAATTCAGCATTTAAATTGCGTGTTGAAAAGCCATCAAAGTTAGAATAAGCAAATAAATATTGATCATCTAACAATATAGTGTTAAGCTCTTTGTCATAACTTCTATATTGTTTCATTTTCTAATTTATATTACAGTTGTAAAATTATATAATACTACTGACTAATTTCATCTAGTTTTGCCAAATCTTTATAATTACGATGTAATTTTCGAAGTAGAAAACCATATAATAATTGATAAAATAACCAGAAAATAACTATGGAAATAGATAAAACAATTATAAGTGTTATAGTAAAAACTAAAATTTTAGAAGTAGAAGCAGGCTTTAACTGATCATATAATGTAATAAAAGATACAATTGCACTATATATAAAAAACAGGCTTAAATTAACTATAAAGTAAGTTTTTACAGTTTTTCTTGTTTTCAATATTTTATCCATTAAACTTTTTGTGTCTAATGTTGTAGATATATTTTTATAACTCAAATAAAATTTATAGATGAAAAAAGCATAGACTACATAAGTTATGGCAAAACCATAAAAAGCAAATTGTTCTAAACCTAAATCGCTATAAATTCTATTATATTCTTTGTAATCTACAAAGAAAAAGGTTAAATGGGGTAAAATAAACTCTAAAATACTAATTATAAAGATCCACTTAACAATTGATGAAGATTTAGATTTCATCATTTTGTATATATCAACTTTAGAAACTTTTTCAGAATCATTGGGTTGATTATCCCACGCTTTTTTGTACTTATCTAATACGTCCATATATGTTATGGGTTTAGTATTTTTTTTAATTTATCTTTTGCTCTATTCATTTTAACCCGAGCATTTACTTGGCTAATACCTAATGTTTCAGATATTTCTTTATAAGGTTTGTCTTCCAAATACAGGAAAACTAAAGCCTTGTCAATATCATTTAATACCTGAATAGCTTTATAAAGCGCTTTTAGTTGCTGTTCTTCTGTATCATCATATTCAATAGACTTAATTTTAAACTCTAAGTCGGAAAAATCTCTAGTCTTTACACTTCTAGTAGATTTTCGATATAATGAAATAGCGGTATTTAAAGCAACCCTATACATCCAAGTACTAAATTTAGCATCACCTCTAAACTTGGAATAATTTTTCCAAACTTGGATAGTTATTTCTTGAAATAAATCATTATGATCACTTTGATTTGTAGTATAAATTCTACAAACTTTGTGAACTATATTCTGATTCGTTTCAAAATCATTTAAAAATTTGTCTTCAAGACTCTTTTGCACTATTTATAATAAAGTTAGTTATACAATAAGTAGACCGAATATATAAAATGTTACAATATTTTCAATTAAAATTTTAATTAGTTATTTATTTACTATATTTGTTTAATAAAAATCGCTTAAAGTTGAACAATATAAAGACTGTTTTTACTATTAAAGACCTAGAGAATATTTCAGGTATAAAGGCTCAT
Organism: uncultured Tenacibaculum sp.; assembly: GCA_938041625.1. Classification (GTDB taxonomy): domain Bacteria; phylum Bacteroidota; class Bacteroidia; order Flavobacteriales; family Flavobacteriaceae; genus Polaribacter. Next base: position 6,862 of record CALISK010000009.1, read on the forward strand.
ACAATACGTATATGGGAAAAACGTTACAATTTATTGCAACCTAATAGAACAGAAACTAATATTAGATACTATTCATCAGAAAGTTTATTAAAATTATTAAATGTAGCTCTTTTAAATAAGCATAATTATAAGATTTCTAAGATAGCTCAGATGTCGGAAAATCAATTTATAACTAATGCAAGAGAGTTAGCGTTTAAATTTGCTGTAAATGATGAGGCTATTAATGCATTTAAAATGTCGATGTTTCAATTTGATAAAGTATTATTTAATAATACGTATAACAAATTGTTACAAAAGAGAACATTTAGGCAAATATTTAAAGAGGTTTTTATTCCTTTTTTAAATCAAATTGGCCTTTTGTGGCAAACTAATACATTAATGCCAGCACATGAACATTTTATTTCAAATCTGATAATTCAGAAAATTCAACTGAATACTGAAAAATTAGAATATGCAGCAACCAATACAGATTATACTTATGTTCTTTTTTTACCAGATGGAGAGATTCATGAAATTGGTTTAATGTATTTAAATTTTGAGTTGGTTTTAAGAGGGGCTCAAACTATTTATTTAGGACAAAGTTTACCTCTTAACAATTTAAGTTACTTCTTTGAAGGGGAACTTAAAGTTTGTTTTATCACTTCAATGACCATAAGACCTTATGATGATGATGTTACAGATTATTTTAAAGAAATTGACAATATTCTAAAAGATACCGATCATAAATTAATTGCGGTAGGTAAAAAAGCAATGGACTTAAAAGAAATGGGGACTAATTTTCAATCAGAAATAGTTTTATATCCTTCATTGATAGAAATGCTTGAAAATATTTAATTTATTTTGTTTGTTTTTTGATAAAATAAGTTAAACAAAATATTTTTTTTGTATTTTTATGAAGAATTTAAACACTTAATTTGGAAAAAAAAATTTCAATAATTGGTTCAGGATTTTCTTCATTATCTTCTGCATGCTATATGGCAAAAGCAGGTTATAAAGTAACAGTTTACGAAAAGAATAATACCTTAGGAGGTAGAGCAAGACAATATATAAATGATGGTTTTACATTTGATATAGGGCCAACTTGGTATTGGATGCCAGATGTGTTTGAAAAGTTTTTTGCAGACTTTGGAAGAAAGCCATCAGATTATTACACTTTAGAAAAATTAGAACCAGCTTATCAGGTTTATTTTGGTAAGAATGATAGTATAACTATTCCAGGAAGTTTCGAAGAAATATGCACCATTTTTGAAGAAGAAGAAAAGGGGAGTGCTGTTCATCTTAGGAAATTTATTAAAAGTGCTCAAGATAATTACAATATAGCTGTAAAAGATGTTGTTTACAGGCCAGGTATATCTCCATTGGAATTGATAACACCCCAGACAGCAGTTAGAGTAGGGCAGTTTTTTTCTACCATACGTAAACAGGTGAGAAAAAAAATAAAAAGTAAGAAATTAATTCAAATTTTAGAATTCCCTGTACTATTTCTTGGAGCAAAGCCTAGTAATACACCTGCTTTTTACAATTTTATGAATTATGCTGATTTCGGTTTAGGAACATGGCATCCTGTAGGTGGAATGTATAAAGTTATTGAAGGTATGGTAACTTTAGCAAGACAATTAGGTGTAGAATTTAGAACAAATGCTATTGTAGATAAAATAGAAACAGACGAAAAGCAAAAAGTTTCTGGAATAATAGTTAATGGTGAAAATATAACGACAGATTTAATTTTAAGTGGAGCTGATTATCACCATACAGAAAGTTTATTAGCTGAAAATCTAAGACAATATTCAGAAAAATATTGGGATACAAGAATTTTTGCACCTTCATCATTACTTTTTTATGTAGCTTTTAATAAAAAAATTAAAAATATAGAACATCATACATTATTTTTTGATACCGATTTTGACGTGCATGCAAAATCTATATATGATACTCCAGAATGGCCAGAAAAACCATTGTTTTATGCTAGTTTTCCTAGTAAAACAGATATGAGTTTTGCTCCAGAAGGTAATGAAGCAGGAACATTTTTAATTCCATTAGCACCAGGAATAGAAGATACAAATGAAATAAGAGAAAAGTATTTTGATATTATTATAGAGAGGTTAGAGAAATTAACGGGTCAAAATGTAAAAGAAAGTATTATATTTAAAAAGAGTTATTGTGTAAATGATTTTATAGAAGATTATAACTCTTATAAAGGAAATGCATATGGTTTAGCAAATATATTAACGCAAACAGCTTTCTTAAGACCTAAAATTAAAAGTAAAAAAGTAAAAAATTTATATTTTACAGGACAATTAACTGTTCCGGGACCAGGAGTTCCACCATCATTAATATCAGGTAAAATAGCCTCAGATTTAATTTTAAAAACCTATCAAAAATGAAACAATTATTCGATAATGTATCCTATAAATGTAGTAAGTTAGTTACAAACGCTTATAGCACCTCTTTTTCATTGGCCACTAAAATGTTATCAAAATCTATACGAGAACATATTTATAATATTTATGGTTTTGTACGTTTTGCAGATGAAATAGTAGATACATTTCATGAGTATGATAAAGAAGGATTGTTAGATATGTTTGAAAGAGATTACTACATCTCAAAACATCAAGGTATTAGTTTAAATCCGATATTGAATTCTTTTATACAGACTGTAAATAAATTTGATATTCCTGATGATTTAGTAAAAGCTTTTTTAAAAAGTATGAGAGCAGATTTATCTAAGGCAGAATATAAAACGCAGGAAGAGTATAATGAATATATATATGGGTCTGCTGATGTAGTTGGTTTAATGTGTTTAAAAGTTTTTGTAAAAGGAAACATGGAGAGGTATGAAGAGTTAAAGTCACCAGCTATGCGTTTAGGTTCGGCATTTCAAAAAGTAAATTTTTTAAGAGATTTAAAAGATGATGTAGAACTATTAAATCGTTCCTATTTTCCTAATGTAGATTTGAAAGAGTTAGATAAAAAGTCTAAAGAGCAAATTATAGATGAAATAGAAGAAGATTTTGATTTTGCTTTTAAAAATGGAATTTTACAATTACCAGTAGAAGCAAAGTTCGGTGTATATATGGCTTATAGGTATTACAGAAAATTATTAAAAAAGCTAAAAGCAACACCCTCTTCCAAAATAATGGATACACGAATACGAATTTCTAATCCAATGAAAATAAATTTATTGGCAAGAAGTTATGTGAAATATAAATTGAATTTAATTTAAAAGTTAAATTAGTCGTTTTGATTTAAGATATATGATGTTATTTATTTTAGTTACTTTAAGTACATTTATTTTGATGGAAGGTGTTACATGGCTTACTCATAAATATGTAATGCATGGTTTTGGATGGTATTTACATGAAGATCACCATCAGCCAGGTTACCCACATGTTTTTGAAAAAAATGATGCTTTTTTTGTAGTGTTTGCTATACCTAGTATGTTACTTTTTTTCTTTGGAATAAGACCAGAATTAAATTTCTTGTTTTTTATAGGTTTAGGAATTTTATGTTATGGGCTTGCTTATTTTTTAATTCACGATGTATTAATCCATCGTCGTTTTAAATGGTTTGATAAAACAAGCAATAAGTATCTAAAAGGACTTAGAAAAGCACATAAAATTCACCATAAACATTTAGGAAAACAAGACGGAGAATGTTTTGGTATGTTATATGTTCCATTAAAGTATTTTAAAGAGTATAAAAAATAATGAGTTTTTTATATTTAATATTGAATATAGGGTCACTAACTATTCCTTTACTGTATTCTTTTGAAAAAAAGATGCGTTTTATTAAACATTGGAAAACAGTATTTACTTCATTAACTATTGTAGCAGCTATTTTTTTAGTTTGGGATGCTATTTTTACGAATAACGGAATTTGGGGTTTTAATTCAGACTATCACTTACCTTTTTTATTATTTGGGATGCCTATTGAAGAATGGTTGTTCTTTTTTTGTATTCCCTATGCGAGTGTATTTATTCATTATTCTTTAGAATATTTTAAACCGAGTTTATTAATTTCAAAAAAAGGAACTCAAATAATAACATTAGGGATTATAGTTACTGTAATTCCTGTTTTATTTTTAAATTGGGGAAAAGCGTATACAACAGTTAATTATTCTTTTTTAATAGGAATATTAACGATTGGTTTTTTCTTTGGAATTGAATATTTAAGAAGGTTTTACATTGCTTTTTTAATTATTTTAATCCCTTTTTTTATAGTAAATGGTGTTTTAACAGGTACTGGTTTAGAAGAACCCGTAGTTTGGTATAATAACAATGAAAATTTAGGCATTCGTTTATTTACAATTCCTATTGAGGACATTGGTTATGCTTTTACAATGCTTTTTGGTAATGTTTTCTTAATTGAAAAATTTAAAAAGAAAGAGTTTGATTTTTCACAAAAAAGTGCAATAAATTCAAAAGGAAACATTAAAGATAAACCAAGAATATTTTTAGAATATAATTCAAAAGAAAAAGATTTATATACTCTTGAAATAGAAAAACCATATAAAAATGTATTTGTTATCGCAAATCAAGAGGGCGAAGATGATTTTAAATTTTTAAAAGGAAATTGGATATTTATTTTGTTTGCTGGGTATTCAGGACCAGATATAAAAATGATACAAGAGTTACTAGAAATAGTTGACCAATATCCAAATTTAAATTTTGGCTTTAAAGCTTACATGAGCGATGAAGCAATGCAGATATTTACTTCTCTTAATATAGAAAGAAAGGTTACCCCTATAATATTATCAAGAAAGAATAAAACTACTAAACTTTTATCAACAAGACCAAAGCTAAAAGAAGAATTAAAAGAGTTATTTAGAGATTTTAAATAAACTACTTTAGATATGTTAATAAAAATTTTTGATAAGCTGTATTTAAACTATCCTTACTGACATTATTTAGTGTTTTCAATAATTTACCATCTTTATATACTTTTCCTATATATTGTTTATCCTTTTGTGAAACAAGAATACCTCTATAAGGTTTCCCTTTATTATTGTAACTTATTTCAGCAAAAACATCTTCATCTTTTGAATTTTGGAGTTCTTTAATAATTGTAACCATATTTATATCATGGTTTTTATAATATAAAAGTTCAACATATATATCAAATAACATACTAGGAATGTTCGTTTCGTATTCTTTGGGGCTCATTTGGGCTTGATCCCTTAATTTTTTAAGTAAAACTCCATTTTCTTCATAAAATAATACATCTTTATTTTTTAGAACATTACCAGTTTGTAAACTCGTTATAACTTCTTTATGATCTAATAAAACAGATAATTTATTTTTATCACGAACTATTTTAAATTTAAGTTCTCCTTTTTCAGTTATAGTAAAACCATTCTCATTATACATAATTGTAATTGCATTGGCATAATTTACAGCAAATACCCAAAGAACTTGTTTTATTAATTCTCCTTTTTTTAAGTGATCAATAATTAAATACTTTCTACCCAATTCATAACAAACACCGTCATAAATTTGATCTTCTTTATATGTTGATTTTACAGATAAAATGGCGTTTTTATAACTGAATACATTCTCTTTTGAATATTGAAATTTTTTCTTTCCATTTTCATAATAATCTACTACTAAAATTTCTTTTAGATCTTTTGGAAAATATCCTTGATACGGTTCCCCATTTTTATAAGTTCCAAGAGGGTATTCTTTGTCATTTTTATCTAATAAAAAATAGTTATATTCTTTTTTTAGGATTTCACCATTATTATAATAAGAGGTCTCTGTTTTTCCAGAATAACCTTCTTCTTTTATTTGTTTACCATGTAGTTTACCATTTTTATAAGAGCTAATATTACCATGATTTTCATAAATTCCATTTTTTAAAATAGTTTTATCATTTTGAGCTTTTATTGAAAACGTGAAAACAAACAAACTTATAGCCGTTAAATATTTAACCATATCAATTATTATTTTGAATCAAATTTAAAACAACCCTTCATCAAGTTACTAAAACAATTAATATTTGAAAGTAAAAAGTTTATATTAGAAGTTTGAGTATGTTAAGTTTAATATTGAATATTTATTTTAACAATTTATTGTATTAAAATTTCTCGATTATACATTTAATTAGCCGGATGAAGAATACTCTTTTATTAGCTTTTATAGTTTCCCTGATTGTTTCTTGTAATAAGGATGATGTGAAATTACCAAATGATGATGATATTGATTTAGGTTTTGAAGAAACTTTCGAAAAAGGAAGCTTAAACAATATTTTTTCTAATGCCTTGATATCTGATAGATTTAATAATATAAAAAGAGAAAACCCTTTAAATATAATAGCATATGATGCTGGTAATAATCGAATAAAAACTAATTATTCTAGTTTAGAGAATTTATTAATAAAAAGTAAAGAAGGACAAAGTTGGTTTATAACTCAGGGAGGTGAAGCTTCAACAGTAGTTGAAATTGAAAATGTAAATTTGAATACGGGATGGATTACTTTAGGTAAAACTTATATTGGTAATTTGAATACAAATGAAGGTGCTGAAATAGAGTTTTTTAATCCCTTTGTGAATTATAGTATTATTAATGATAGTCCATTATTTAATTCTTATCCAACTAGTGTCACTGAAGGAGCATTTAATTATATTCAACCAGGAGGGATTATTGAAAAAACTGATGGAACTTATTTACTTTTAACGCCTGTAGTTTTTGGAGCTCATGCAAAAAGAAGTATTTATTATGCAACGAGTAATAATTTAGAAGATTGGATTTTTCATGATAAGAAAATTTTAAGTACCGATATGATACCGTTTGCAAAAACAAATGGAAATGTGTTTTCTACAGATAATCCATATAAGTTAGAGAATGGAAATTTTCTTGTTTTATTAGGAGTACAACTTCCTAATAATAATTATACTTCTGCTTACATGATTATAGACGAAAACCTTAATATTATAGAAGTTCCAAAACAAATTATGATCCCTGAATGGAATGGGGAAAATCAAAATAGTTTTCCTTTAGCTTTAACAAAATTTGAAAATCAATTTAGAATACTTTTTCATAAAAGAAAGCCAAATTTTATTGATCGAGAAATTCATGAAGTAATAGCAACTGATTTATTTGAAGCTTTTACTTCAAATAAAAGTATTTTATCATCTAGATTAATACATAAAGGAAGTAAGAGTAATGGGTATTTAAGAGGGAAAGCTGATGATGCGTCATATATTAAGTATAACTCAAAATTACATATATTATTAGGTAGTGAAGAGAGACATTCAAACTACTTGACATCAAATAATAGAGAATACGGTTTAATGAATTTGAATGGAAGTAATTGGAATCACGATAGTAGAAGTCCATTATTAGTTAACCCTGTACAATTACACCACAAGTATCCTATTTATAATTGGGCTTGGGATCATTTAGGAGCCTTTGCGTCACCAATTATAAAAGATGAAACATTATATATTTATATGGCATTTGGTACAGATAATCCAGATTATTTTATTTCAGGAATTAAAATACCATTAAATAAGTAATCTTTTCAGCAAAATAGAATTAGCAAATATTATATAAAGTAACTTAATAAGTTATGATTATTTCTTTTACAAAGAATAAAATCCTGTTTTATATAAACAGGATTTTAAACTAAGAATTTTATAATTTAGATAGTTTCTTTTTAATTTCCTCTAAACATAAATTATTAATACTACCAGCGTGTGTGTGAAGTATCAGGAATTTTTTGTAGTATCAGTGTTTAATACTGTCTATTAATTTTAAATAAATACACTCTAAAATAAGAGTAAAATATAGTCTAAAAATAACTTCTTAACTTATTTTATTGAA
>CALISK010000010.1 GCA_938041625.1 uncultured Tenacibaculum sp.
TACCCCAGAAATCAATTCTGTCACTGGGTGTTCAACTTGAAGACGCGTATTCATTTCCAGAAAATAAAAATTAAGTTCATCATCCAAAAGGAATTCAACGGTACCTGCGCCTTCATAATCACATGATCTTGCCACCTTGATGGCAGCTTCACCCATTTCTTTTCTTAATGCCGGTGTTAAAACACTGGAAGGAGCTTCTTCTACTACTTTTTGATGCCTTCTTTGAATACTGCATTCTCTTTCAAAAAGGTGAACAACATTTCCATGATTATCAGCTAAAACTTGAATCTCTATATGTCGAGGTTTTGTTACAAATTTTTCAATAAAAACAGCACCGTCACCAAAGGATGAAATAGCTTCACTTATTGCCATTTCCATTTGAGATTCTAATTCTTCCTCATTTTCCACAAGACGCATTCCTTTTCCTCCACCTCCAGCAGAAGCTTTTATTAGAATAGGATACCCAATTTCTTTGGCTACTTTTTCAGCATAGGTTACATCAGTAACTGCTTTATCTATTCCCGGAACCATGGGTATATCATATGCTTTTACAGCTTCTTTTGCTGCTAGCTTACTCCCCATAACTTTAATGGCCTTTGATTCTGGTCCTATAAAAGTGATTCCGTTTGCTGCTACTTTTTCTGAAAAGTCAGCATTTTCACTTAAAAAACCATATCCAGGGTGAATTCCATCTACCGATAACGATTTCGCTACTTCAATAATTTTATCTCCTAATAAGTAGGATTGATTAGAAGGTGCTTCTCCTATACAAACTGCTTCATCTGCAAAAGATACATGAGGTGAATTTCTATCAACGTCAGAATATACTGCTACTGTTTTAATCCCCATTTTTTTTGCCGTTCGCATTACTCGTAATGCTATCTCTCCTCTATTGGCTACTAATATTTTTTTCATCGATTACTCAATTTCAATTAATAGTTCGTTCTTCTCTACTTTATCTCCTTCTTTTACCCCTATAGATTTTACAATACCATCTCTAGGTGCTAATAATGTATTTTCCATTTTCATGGCTTCTAAAACTAAAATACCTTCTCCTTCCTTTACTTCTTGTCCTACCGCTATATTAACAGCTACTACAAGACCTGGCATTGGTGCTTTTAAATCATTTTCTTTTTTTCCTACAGAAGTTTCTAAGCCTAAATCTGCTATTAAAGCATCCAATTCATTAGAAATAGCTACTTCATAATCATTTCCATTAACCTGAACTGTATATTTCTTCTTATTAAAGTCTGCAGTAATAACCTGAGCCTTAAAAGATTTATTTTCATCGATTACATGATATGAACCTTTTGATTTTTCAACCAAATTCATTTTTAAAATTTCATTTTCCTCGAAACTAAAATCATGTATCTGATTTACTTTTGTTTTATAAGTAGTACCCATAAATTAGTTAAAATTAGTTATGCTAAATTATTAAATTTTATTCGCTTTTAATAATTGATTCTATTCTGTTATTTTTTCAAAAGAATGGATCAATTGACATTTGTTATGTTAGCGACTTAAAACATCTTTGAATCAAAACATAGAAAACATTTATGATGCCATTATAAAAATTTGTTCAGATAAGCGCTATCAAGAATTAATAGCAAGCATAATCGATATTGAAGCTGATAATAAAAACTAAATCTAGCTATTTATTTAAAAAGGAGTCACTTCTAAAAAATGACAAATTCAAAAGAATAAAAAAAGGATTATTTGGTATATGATAGTTGAATAGCTATACAAATACAATTGTATAGCTATTATAATATAATTAGAAATTAATCTAATCCAGGATAATAAGATTGGCTACAATCTCTTCCTCTTTCATCGGTAACACAATATCCTCTAGGATTACAACAATGTGTACTAGGACATGATTTACCATCGCCACAGTAAATAACCCCTCCATTGATTGTTTTTTGCTCTCCTTTATTTAAAGATTTCCCTAAGTTTAAAATTTGTTTTTTCATTATTAAAAATTTAATATATGGTAAAGCTCTGGCCATTTAAAGACACCCAAAGTTTGTGTCCATTCCCTCGCGAAGAATATTTATTTAAAAGTAGTTTAATATTGATAAAAAATAGCTTGTTTTTTTTGTTTTTTTTCAAAAAATACAACTTACTTTTGCCTCGTTCTCATAAAGGGGTGCTTTTTAATTATCAGAATGGAATTGTTTTATTTGACTGATTTTTTTTAGGCTGAGATCATACCCATTGAACCTAGAACAGATAATGCTGTTTAGGAAAAATACATATTAAAAACGACATTTAAATTTGTTGTTTTTATGATTATTAATTATTCTAAAAAACAAAAGAATAATCACCTCTTTTTATTCAATTTTTATAAAAAAAATGAGACCAATGTCTTTTATTAAAAAAGTGAAGATAGTAGCTTTTTTAATGGTATTATTTACAACCTTATCTGTAAATGCCCAATCCGTAATTTTATCTGGACAAGTAGTTAATGAAGATCAAGAACCTTTACAAGGTGCTACTGTAATTATTAGATCTTTAAAAAAAGGATCTACTACTGATTTTGAAGGGAATTTTAAAATAAAAGTTCCAGAAGGGAATTATTTATTAGAAGTTTCTTTCCTTGGTTACAGAACAATTAAAAAACAAACTTCGTCTAAAAACTCTAATTTAATTATTAAGTTAATTTCTGATGAAAATGTGTTGGATGAAGTGTTAATTTCTTCAATTCGTGCTAATAAAAATGCACCTGTCACCTTCTCTAATCTTTCTAAAAAGGAAATCGCTAAACGTAATTTAGGACAGGATATTCCTGTGCTATTAAATTATTTACCTTCAGTTATTTCTTCGTCAGATGCTGGTGCTGGTGTAGGTTATACCTACATGCGAGTTCGTGGTTCAGATGCCTCTAGAATTAATGTTACTATCAATGGTATTCCTTATAATGATGCTGAAAGTCAAGGCACTTTTTGGGTTAATTTAGGTGATTTCGCCTCTTCTACTCAAAGTTTACAATTACAACGTGGTGTAGGAACGTCTACCAATGGTTCTGGTGCCTTTGGTGCTAGTTTAAATATTTTAACAGATGCTGTTGCTGAAGAAGCTGGTGGAGAAATATCAAATTCCTTTGGTTCTTTTGGAACTAGAAAGCATACTATAAAATTTACTTCTGGTAAATTAAATGAGCATTTTGAGTTATCAGGAAGGTTATCAAACATCTATTCTGATGGTTATATTGATAGAGCTTCTACTGATTTAAAATCTTATTTTCTACAAGGTAGTTATACCGATGACAATACCTTAATAAAAGCGGTTGCTTTTGGTGGTAGTGAAAAAACATATCAAGCTTGGTTTGGAACTCCTGAAGCTCGTTTAACCGGTGATCAACAAGGTATCGAAGATTTTATTGTAAACAATGGTTTAACTACTGAACAAGCAGAAAACATTCGAAACTCTGATAGAAGATATAATCATTATTTATATGATAATGAAACAGATAATTATTGGCAAGATCACTACCAGCTTCACTGGAATGAAAAATTTAGCGATCAATTATCTGCTAATATTGGTTTAAATTATACGAGAGGTAAAGGTTACTTTGAACAATTTAAAGAAGAAGAGAAAGCTGCTGATTTTGATAATTTAATTGCAGATGGTAGCGACATTATTGTCCGTCGTTGGTTAGATAATCATTTTTATGTAGCTAATGCATCTGCTACTTATAACATAGATGGTTTAGAACTTATTGCTGGTGGTTCTTATAGTAACTATACAAACGATCATTTTGGAGAGATTATTTGGGGAAGTGACTTAGCTGCGAATACAAATATTAGAGATCGCTATTATTTTAGTGATGCTAAAAAACACGATTTAAGTTCTTTTATAAAAGCTAATATTAGAATAAACGATCGACTAAATGCTTATGTAGATTTACAAGGAAGGTTTGTTAGTTACAGAACAAAAGGTTTAACTTCTGATAGAGATCTTATTGATATTAATAAAGGCTTTAATTTTTTAAATCCGAAAGCTGGTTTAACTTATAACTTTAATCCTAAAAACAATCTTTACATTTCTTATGCTAGAGCAAACAGAGAGCCTAACAGAAGTGATTTTGAAGCAGGAAACTCTCAACATGAAACGCTAGATGATTTTGAATTAGGTTGGCGTTATAAATCAGATAGAATTAAATTAAATACCAATTTATTTTATATGGATTATACAAATCAATTGGTATTATCTGGTGCTATTAATGATGTTGGTGAACCTATACGTGAAACTAGTGGAAATAGTTTTAGGTTTGGTTTAGAAATTGATGCTGATATTTCTTTAACAGAGCATCTTTCTTTAAAACCAAATGTAGCTATTAGTACAAATAAAAATAAGGATTTTAATGTTCCTATAGATGGTGTTTTACAGAACTTAGGAAATACAGATATTTCTTTTTCCCCGAATGTTATTGTTGGTAATTCATTGATATTTAAACCTAAAGAAAATTTACAAATTGCTTTTCTATCAAAATTTGTAGGAGAACAATTCATGGGTAACTTAAGTGGACGTATTTCTAAGCAAGAAAAATTAAGTAGTTATTTTACTAGTGACTTAAATGTTGTTTATGAAATTAAAACAAAGAAAATATTTAAATCTATTGTATTAACAGGTTTAGTTAATAATCTTTTTAATAAAGAATATGTAGATAGAGGGTATTATTTCTTTTTTGATGATACTTGGACAACACCTGGAGTTACAACCACTATAGATGGTGCTGGTTTTTATCCACAAGCAACAAGAAACTTTTTAATTGGAGCTACATTAAAGTTCTAATATTAGTTACAGTTCATAGTTTCATATTATTGTAAACTATGAATTATAAAAAAGAGCTGTAAAAATTTACAGCTCTTTTTTATTTTAACTCTCAAAGGAGTAGATTTAATTTACGAATCTTTCCCTATAATTTTTACTCTTTTATTTTTCGTGTCCATTCTAAATAGCCTCCTTTTACATTGTAAACATTATAGCCATTTTCAACCAAAACATTTGCAGCTATTTTACTTCTTGTTCCCGATCTACAATAAATGTATACAGGTTCATCTTTATCTAAAACTTCAATTGCTTTTGTTTCAAAATTATTTGAGATTAAATTTACTT
>CALISK010000011.1 GCA_938041625.1 uncultured Tenacibaculum sp.
AATATTAAGAGTGAAATTATCTTTAAGTAACATTTTTAGTCTTTTATTAATGTTTTCTAATCCAATCCCTTTCTTTGTTTGTGTTTTTCTTTTAGAGGAGTTTTTAATAATCAAATATAGAGAATCCTTTATCGTATAAATTTGAATATCTATCAATAAAATATTATTTATATGAACGCCATGTTTAAATGCATTTTCTATAAAAGGTAACAATAACATAGGAGCTATTAATATGTTTTCATTCGTAATTTGTTTGTCAAAATTAACTTGTAAACTATCTTGAAATCTCAATTTTTCTAACGAAATATAATCTTCAATATGATGTATTTCGTCTTTTAATAAAACGAGCGGTTTTTCTACTTGATATAGTATATAATCTAAAAGGTTGGATAATTTAAGAATCATCTCAGGAGCAGCATCCGATTTTTTTAAAGCAAAACCATATAAGGTATTTAGCGTGTTGAATAAAAAATGAGGATGAATTTGTAGTTTTAAAAACTTTAGTTCTTGCTCTTTTAATTCGAGTTGAGTTTGTAAGAATTTGTTTTTTAAAGCATCATTTTTTATGGTTGATTTATAATTATGAATTATTAACCCAATACTAATAACTACAAAAACTACAAAATAGATTATAAATACAATGAAAGGTAGTGTTTTGGTTAACGGAGATGAATTGTTAATCGTTAATTCATAAGAAAAAATAATAGCATATAAGATAGATAATATTATAAAATAAAAAGAAATGATGAATGTATATGCAGTGTATAGAACAAAAAGAAATTGCTTTTTTCGTAATAAATATTTAGGGAGTAAATAGAACAGAAAAAAGTAAGAAATAACAATGGTAATAGGCATTAGAAACAAAGTAAACCTATTTATATATGGAGTATTGCGAGTACCATACCCTAAAAAGTAAGTGAAAAAGAAATAAACACCAACCCAAAATAAAAGGTGAATAATAATGGCAATAAACCATTTAAAAATAACTTTTGAAAAATTCATTACTGCAATATCTGGTTTTTTTGAAAAAGAATATATCTTCTGCGATAGATTACTAATAATAGTGGGTGAATTACGTTTTTGTTAAAAGCCTTAAAAAAGTAGTAGTTTTAACTTAAAAACTGGTTGGTAATCAAATTTGTTTATTTTGTTATAGAAAGACCAATAGATTTGAGATATAATAATCTTAAAATTTTAAAACTATGAATTTTTTATTTTTTAATGTATTTGCTGATAGAATGGAAGATGGAGGTCCGTTTTTTATGTATTCTTTACTTATCATGTTGTTAACTTGTATAGGTTTATGTGTGTATGGTTACTTAAAAAGAGAAGAAACCAATAAAATGCGAAATTTAGTATCGCATATTAGTTTGTTTGCTTTGGTTTGGGGCTTTTTTTCAATGATGTTGGGGCTTATTAGTGTTTTTGATGCTGTTTCTTTAGTAGATTCTGACAGCTCTCAGTTTATAGCCTCAGGATTAAAACAAGGTTTATTATCTCCTTTGTTTGGAATGTTTGTTTTTTTAGTAGCTAGAGTAGGTATTCTAATACTCTCTCTTAAAAAGTAACACTCACCAATTATTTATCAAAAACGAACTTTTTAAAAATTTAATTATGCAAAAGTATATTCTTATTGTATTGGGGTTTTTATGCCCTTTTTTAATACAATCACAAGCGATTAATAAAACTGATTTAAATAAATTATTTGATGATTATGAATTAAATAATAAAGCTATGGGAACTGTTTCCATTTTTAAAAATGGAGAAGAAGTATATAACAGATCTATCGGTGTTGCCTTTTTAGAAAAGAATAAAAAAGCAAATGAATTAACTAAATATAGAATAGGGTCAATTACTAAAACATTTACGGCAACTATAATTTTACAGCTAATAGATGAAGGAAAACTTACTTTTAATACTTTATTAAGTACCTATTTTCCTAAAGTAGCGAATGCAACTAAAATTACTATTGAAAATTTATTATACCACAGGAGTGGTTTGTATAATATAACAAATGAAGAAAATTTTTCTGAATGGATTCATAAAGCAAGAGGTAGAAAAGAAATGTTGGAGAAAATAGAAAGTCATGCCTCTGTTTTTAATCCAGATGAAAAAACAGCTTATTCTAACACAAATTATATTTTACTTTCTTATATAGCAGAGGATATTGAAGGGAAGCAATTCTCAAAAATTTTGAAAAAAAGAATAAGTGACCCTTTAAAATTAAAGCGTACTACATTTGGTAAAGAAATAAATGAAAGAAAAAATGAAGCTCTTTCTTATTATTTTGAAAATAATAAATGGAAGCCAATTACATTAACTACAAATTTAAAAGGACCAATGGGAGCTGGTGCTATTGTTTCTACAGCTAAAGAGGTAAATGTATTTTATGATAATTTGTTTTCTGGCGCTATTATTCCTGAAAAAATGTTGAAAGGAATGCTTACAGTAAAAGGAGGGATGTGTATGGGAGCTTCAAGTTTTAATTACAAAGGATTGACTGTTTATGGACATGATGGAGGAATAGACGGATTTCGATCTATGGCTATACATATACCCGAAAAAAAGATGTCCTTAACTTTTACATTTAATGGGGCTAATTTAACGACTACTAGAGGTGTTTTAATTTCAATATTAGATACGTATTTTAAAAACGATTCAAGTGTAGGCAGTAAATCGTTAATAAAATTAAAAACAGAAGATTTAGATATATATTTAGGAAGTTATAAAGGAATTTCTTTTCCTCCTAAGGTAATCATAACTAAAAAAGAGAATGTATTATTTGCTAAAGCCACAGGGCAACCTTTATTTGAATTAATAGCAAT
>CALISK010000012.1 GCA_938041625.1 uncultured Tenacibaculum sp.
TTTTTCATTTTTATAATCCCTTAAAAAATGAAGTTTTCAAATAAAAAAACCTTGTACAATCCCTAATTGTTAAGGTTTTTTTATTTAATAATTATCCCTTCTTTATTTAAAATGTCAATCATTTTTAAAGATCCTTGTTTAATTGAATTTGCTTTAAAAGTGAAGGTTTTTTCCATGATTTTATTTTCTTCAAAAAAAGAAACCTGAAATCTGTTATCTAAAATAAAAACATCAGCATGTATTAATTCTACTTTTTCAAAAGAATTGGGAGGTAGTTTTTCTATTTTTTTTCGAAACACTGTGGTTGTTTTTGTTTCAGAAAAACCTTGAGAAACAACCATGATCATTTCTATAGTAATCTCTTTTCTATTAATTAAATATATGTACCAATTATTTTCTTGATTCTCGTTTTTTTCAAAAACAACAGCCATTTCTATGCCTGTTACTTCAGGAAGTATAATATCTTTTTTCATAAAAAATAATTTAAATAATTCTTTTGAGACTAAAAAAAGTTGTAAAAAATCAATTCATTAGATTTTTTACAACTTTACTTTTTTGTTTTTTAAATTTAAATAACAGATTTAAATTGTTCTAAGAAACGTGCATCGTTTTCATAAAACATTCTAATATCTGGTATTTGATATAATAACATGGCAATACGTTCAATCCCCATTCCAAAAGCATAACCAGAATATTTTGTTGGATCGATATTGCAATTCTTTAAAACATTAGGGTCTACCATTCCGCACCCCATGATTTCTAACCAACCAGTACCTTTGGTAATTCTATAATCTGTTTCAGTTTCTAATCCCCAATAAATATCTACTTCAGCACTTGGCTCAGTAAAAGGAAAATAAGAAGGACGTAAACGAATTTTCGATTTCCCAAACATTTCTTTAGTGAAATACAATAAGGTTTGCTTTAAGTCAGCAAAAGAAACGTCAGTATCAATATATAAACCTTCTACTTGATGAAATATACAATGAGCACGAGCAGAAATATCTTCGTTCCTAAATACTCTGCCAGGAGAAATAGTACGAATAGGAGGTTGGTTTTCCTCCATGTATCTAACTTGTACTGAAGAAGTATGCGTTCTTAGTAAAGTGTCAGGATTTTTATCTATAAAAAAAGTATCCTGCATATCTCTTGCTGGATGATATTCTGGTAAATTTAAAGCGGTAAAATTATGCCAGTCATCCTCTATTTCAGGTCCTTCAGAAACTGTAAAACCAATGCGATTAAAAACTTCAATAATTTGATTTTTAACAATAGAGATAGGATGACGAGATCCTAATTTAATAGGCTCAGAAGGTCTAGTTAAATCCCCATAAACACCTTTTTCTTCTACTGCATTTTCAATTACTTCTTTTAGGGTGTTTACTTTTTCTTCAGCAGACTTCTTAAGTAAGTTGATGGTTTGTCCAAATTCTTTCTTTTGTTCATTGGGTACATTCTTAAATTCAGCAAATAAATCTTTTAAAATACCCTTACTACCTAAGTATTTAATTCTAAAAGCTTCAATGTCGCTTGCAGAGGTTGTATTAAATGCTGTTACCTCTGAAATTAATTCCTTTACTTTATCTAACATAATCCATCAAAAATTAAGTTGCAAATTTACATTTTTTTTATGATTTCTCTACTTAAACGATATGTTTCACGAAATCGTTTGAAATCGCTTTTTTGTGAAAAACAAAAAAAAGGAATTTTAAATTTATCAAATCATAAATTAGTTATATTTGTATAGATAAAATTTTGAAAGAATCATAAAAATGGCAAATAATTTAAGTGCTAAAATAGAGGGCTTTATGGATCTTGTGAAGAAACGCAACGGTCAAGAGCCAGAATTTTTACAAGCTGTACAAGAGGTAGCTGAAACAGTAATACCTTATATTGCTAGTAAAGAGATATATAACGGTAAGAATATCTTACTTAGAATGGTTGAGCCAGAACGTCTAATTTCGTTTAGAGTTTCTTGGGTTGATGATAAAGGAGAAATTCAGGTAAATAGAGGGTACAGAATTCAAATGAATTCTGCTATTGGACCTTACAAAGGAGGACTTCGTTTTCATCCAACTGTAAATGCAAGTATTTTAAAGTTTTTGGCTTTTGAGCAAGTATTTAAAAACTCGTTAACTACTTTACCAATGGGTGGAGGAAAAGGAGGTTCCGATTTTGATCCGAAAGGAAAATCTGATAATGAAATTATGCGTTTTTGTCATGCCTTTATGAGTGAACTTTTTCGACATATTGGGCCAAATACAGATGTTCCTGCTGGAGATATTGGAGTAGGTGGACGTGAAATCGGATTTATGTTTGGTATGTATAGGAAGCTTAGAAATGAGTTTACTGGTGTGTTAACAGGAAAAGGAGCTACGTGGGGAGGATCTTTAATTAGACCTGAAGCAACTGGTTACGGAGCAGTATATTTTGCTCAAAATATGTTAGAAACTAAAGGAGACTCTTTTAAAGGAAAAACAGTTGTAATTTCTGGTTCTGGTAACGTAGCGCAATATGCTTGCGAAAAAGCTACCGAATTAGAAGCTAAGGTAGTTTCACTTTCAGATTCTTCAGGATATATTTATGATGAAGATGGAATTGATGCTGAAAAGTTAGCTTTTGTAATGGAACTTAAAAATGTAAAAAGAGGTCGTATACACGAGTATATAGAAAAGTATCCTTCAGCAAAGTTTTTTAAAGGAGAAAGACCTTGGGGGTTAAAATGTGATATTGCTTTACCATGTGCTACGCAAAATGAGTTAAATGGAGAAGAGGCAAATACTTTGATTGATAATGGATGTGTTTGTGTGAGTGAAGGAGCGAATATGCCATCTACCCCAGAAGCGATTGCTGCTTTTCATAAAAGCAAAATATTATTTGCTCCAGGAAAAGCTTCAAATGCTGGTGGAGTTGCTACTTCTGGTTTAGAAATGAGTCAGAATTCATTGCGTTTAAGCTGGACTCGTGAAGAGGTAGATCAAAGATTAAAAGGAATTATGAAGGATATTCATACATCTTGTGTTGAATACGGAACTGATAAAGATGGTTACGTAGATTATGTAAAAGGAGCAAATGTTGCAGGTTTTGTAAAAGTTGCTGATGCCATGTTAGCGCAAGGAGTTGTGTAAAATCAAACTCTTAAAATATTTAAAAGCTCATCATAATTGATGAGCTTTTTTGTTTTTAATAAATAGAGTTATGTCTAAAAGTATTTTTTTGATTTCTTTTCTTATAGCAAATCCCCACTCAAGTTTTGTTTAGTTTTAAATCACGTGTAATTTTCTTTTATAATTAGCTTGTTTTTAAAGTTTTTTAAATAATCGATTTAGTAAAAATCGATCATTTTTTGTTTTCTTTTTCTTGTTTTTCTTTTCTAGAGCAAATTCCCACTCAAGTTTTGTTTAGTTTTAAATCGCGTGTAATTTTCCTTTATGATTAGCTTGTTTTTATGGTTTTTAAATAATCGGTTCAGCAAAAACCGATCATTTTTTTGTTTCTTTTTCTTGTTTTTCTTTTCTATGAGCAAATTCCCACTCAGGTTCTGTTCAGTTTTAAATCGCGTGTAATTTTCTTTTATAATTAGCTTATTTTTAAAGTTTTTAAATAATCGGTTTAGCAAAAATCGATCATTTTTTGTTTCTTTTTCTTGTTTTTTCTTTTCTATAGCAAATTCCCACTCAAGTTTTGTTCAGTTTTAAATCGCGTATAATTTTTTTTCATAAATAGTCTGGTTTATAATATTAGCAAAAAATAGATTCGACAAAGACCCATAATTTTTCTAAAAGAGTAATAGTTAGTTTTAATAGTATTAGTATCATTTTGAGTTTGGTTTAGTGTTAATAATTAGTTCAATTCCTTGATTGTTTTCTCAATATATGACTAAAGAAATCACACTGCCAAATTTTTGAAATAGATTTCATGGGTTTGAGTTTATATATTAATGTAAAAAACAATATTATATTTTAAAATGAAACTATATTTGCTATAAATGTGTTTTAAAATGAAATTGTTAATTTGTATTAACTGCTTAATTGTAATTAAGTAAAGGGGTTTTTTATTGTTAATTTTAAAAGTAAAGAGACGATGCTGTTTTTTTAACTTATTTTTTGCAATTCCATTTTTTTTGAAGTAACGATGATAGATTTTTATAGAAATTAAAAGAATCGTAATTACCTTGTTTTTTTGGATTTAAAACTTGAATTCAGTTGCGATATTAAATCGTTATATTCGCAAAAAAAGAATTTATATGAGTGCAGCTTATGTTATAATAGGATTATTATTATTGGTTTTAGGGGGCGAGTTTTTAGTTAGATCATCGGTTGGGTTGTCATTTAAATTGAATATATCTAAAATGGTAATCGGTATGACGGTAGTTTCTTTTGCTACTTCTGCCCCAGAATTATTAGTTAGTTTACAAGCAGCTTTAGATGGTTCTCCAGCAATAGCTATAAATAATGTAATAGGTTCTAATATTGCTAACATTGGTTTAGTGTTAGGAATAACAGCTATAATTGGTCCAATAGCAGTAAGTAAAGATTTTTATAAGTTAAACTGGCCAGTGATGATGTTGTTTTCTTTGGTGTTGTACTATTTTTTAAAAAATGACAATTTATTAAGCCAAACAGAAGGATTTATATTAGTTTTTAGTTTAGTAATCTTTTTAATTGTTTTAATTAGATCTGCTAAAGAAAATAAAGAAGAAGAAGGCGATGATGAAGTGGATGATAAATTGGCAACAGTTGGTTATGGAAAAATATTTTTATGGTTATCAATAGGTGGAGTTTCGTTATATTTTGGTTCTGAATTCTTAGTTGACGGAGCAAAATCACTAGCTAAGAGTTATGGAGTAAGTGAAGGTGTTATTTCTATTACTATGATAGCTATAGGAACTAGCGTTCCTGAATTGGCTGCTTCTGTTATAGCAGCAATTAAAGGAGAAAAAGCAATTTCTTTAGGAAATTTAATAGGGTCTAATATTTTTAATATAGCTTCTGTATTAGGTTTAACTTCTCTTGTCAAAGAAATTCCGGTTACAGAACCTCAAATGTTAAGTAGAGATATTTTTTGGATGTTAGGTTTTGCATTTATTATACTTCCTATGGTATTTGTATTAAAGAAGTTAGTGTTAAGTAGAATAGAAGGAGTTTTGTTGTTTCTAGGATATGGTACTTTTATATATTTAGTGGCATTTGCATAAAATAAAAAAAGCTGGTTTTAAATAAACCAGCTTTTGAAATATATAAATTAAAGTTAAATCTTAGCACCTTTTACAGTCTGAATTATTCTTCCTGCAACTTTATAAGGATCAGCATTAGAAGCAGGTCTACGATCTTCTAACCAACCTTTCCATCCTTGTTCTACAGTAATAATAGGAATACGAATAGATGCACCTCTATCTGAAATACCAAAACTGAAGTCATTAATTGAAGCAGTTTCGTGTAAACCTGTTAAACGTTGATCATTATATTCTCCATATACGGCAATATGTTCTTTTGTTACTGGCCTAAAAGCTTCACATACTTTTTCATATGTTTCTTGGCTAGCACAAGTTCTTAATAAAGTATTAGAGAAATTTGCATGCATACCAGAACCATTCCAGTCACCTTTTACTGGTTTTGGATGATATTCAATATAGTAACCGAATTTTTCAGATAAACGATCTAATAAGTAACGAGAAACCCAAATCTCATCACCTGCTTTTTTAGCACCTTTAGCGAATAATTGAAATTCCCATTGTCCAGAAGCTACTTCTTGATTTATTCCTTCAAAAGTTAAGCCAGCTTCTATACATAAATCAGCATGCTCTTCAACGAAATCTCTACCATGTGTATTTCTACCTCCTACAGAACAATAATACATTCCTTGAGGACCAGGATATCCACCAATAGGGAAGCCTAGAGGTAATTGAGTATCAGTATCCATAATAAAATACTCTTGCTCAAAACCAAACCAAAAATCATTATCATCATCATCAATACCCGCTCTACCATTTGTTGGGTGCGGAGTACCATCAGCATTTAAAACTTCAGTCATTACTAAATAACCATTCTCACGAGCAGGATCTGGATAAATAGCAACAGGTTTTAATAAACAGTCAGAATCACCACCTACGGCTTGACGAGTTGAAGAACCGTCAAAAGACCAAATTGGGCAATCTTCTAATTTACCACTAAAATCTGCTACAACTTTAGTTTTACTACGCATGTTTTGGGTTGGATAATATCCATCTAACCAAATGTATTCTAATTTAAATCTAGCCATGATATTTGTTTAAAATGCTGTTTTTAAGTTTTATGCTACAAAAATGATTATTTTTTTGATGACCCCCAAATTTTATAGGGGCTATTTTGAATATTTAAACATAATTTAATTTGACCCCTGTTTTTTTAAGGGTTAATTTATTTTAATTAGTATTTTTGAAAATTAAATAAAAAGAGGTTATTATGTCTGCTATTCGATTCAATGCATTGCAAGAAACATTAAATAGAGTTCCTTTATCTATTAAAGAAACTAATCGACGATCAGAGTTATTTGCTCAAAATGTTTTCAATAAACGTTCAATGCTTCAGTATATGACTAAAGAATCATATACAAGTGTAATGAATGCAATTAATTATGGATCTAAAATTGATCGAAAAATAGCAGATCAGATAGCTGTTAGTATGAAAGATTGGGCACTTTCTAAAGGAGCTACTCACTATACACATTGGTTTCAACCTTTAACTGGAGCAACTGCCGAGAAACATGATGCTTTTTTTGAAATTGCTGAAGATGGAAGTGCTTTTGAACATTTTGATGGTGGGCAATTAGTGCAACAAGAGCCTGATGCTTCCTCTTTCCCTAATGGTGGAATTCGAAATACATTTGAAGCAAGAGGTTATACTGCTTGGGATCCTACGTCGCCTGCGTTTATTTATGGTACTACATTATGCATACCTACTGTTTTCGTAGCGTATACAGGGGAGGCCTTAGATAATAAAACGCCTTTGTTAAGGGCATTACAAGCAATTGATGACGCGGCAACTGATGTTTGTAAATATTTTGATAAAAATGTAAATAAAGTAAATGCAACTTTAGGTTGGGAGCAAGAATATTTTTTGATTGATAAAGCGTTGGCGGCATCTCGACCAGATATTATGATAACGGGTAGAACATTATTGGGACATTCTTCAGCAAAAGGACAACAATTAGATGATCATTACTTTGGTTCTATTCCTACGCGAATCATGAATTTTATGCGTGATTTAGAAAGAGAATCAATGTTATTAGGAATACCCGTAAAAACAAGACACAATGAAGTGGCTCCAAATCAATTTGAATTGGCACCTATATTTGAAGAAGCAAATTTGTCCGTAGATCATAATACATTATTAATGGATGTTATGGAAAAGGTTTCTCAAAGGCATCATTTTAAAGTGTTGTTTCATGAAAAACCATTTGCAGGAATTAATGGTTCTGGTAAACATAATAATTGGAGTTTATCTACAAATACAGGTGTTAATTTATTAAGTCCTGGAAAAACCCCAATGAAAAACCTTCAGTTTTTAACTTTTTTCGTTAATACGATTAAAGCAGTACATGATTATGAGGAGTTAATAAGAGCCTCTATAGCAAGTGCAAGTAATGATCATAGGTTGGGAGCAAATGAAGCGCCACCAGCAATTATTTCTGTTTTTATTGGGTCTCAATTGTCGCAAGTTTTAGATGAGTTAGAAAATGTTACGAAAGGAAAACTTTCGCCTAAAGAAAAAACAGATTTAAAATTAAATATTGTTGGTAAAATTCCTGAAATTTTATTAGATAATACTGATAGAAATAGAACTTCTCCTTTTGCTTTTACAGGTAATAAGTTTGAATTAAGAGCTGTCGGTTCTTGGTCTAATTGTGCAGGTCCAATGACTATTTTAAATACGATTATTGCAAAACAATTAAAAGACTTTAAAAAAGAAGTTGATGCTTTAATTGAAACAAAGAATTTGAAAAAAGATGAAGCTGTTTTTAATGTTTTAAGAGAATATATAAAAGCATCTAAAAAAATACGTTTTGAAGGTGATGGTTACGGAGAGGCATGGGAAAAAGAAGCTGTTAAAAGAGGTTTAAGTAATAATAAAACAACACCAGAAGCTTTAAAAGCTAAAGTGACTGAAAAGACAATTACTCTTTTTGAAGAAATGAAGGTGATGAATAAGGTTGAGGTAGAAGCAAGGCATGAAATTGAATTGGAAGAATATGCAAAAAGAATACAAATAGAGAGTAGAGTTCTTGGAGATATTTCTAGAAATCATGTAATTCCAACTGCTATTCAATATCAAAATACATTAATAGAAAATGTAAAAGGATTGAAAGAAATTTTCAGTAAAGATTTTGAAAAATTTGCGAAAGAACAAATAGATTTAATTAAACGAATATCGAATCATATAGCAGAAATAAATTCCAAAATTGAAGAAATGACTAATGAAAGAAAGAAAGCAAATAAATTAGCAGGGCAAAAACATGCAGATGCATATTGTTCTAAAGTGGTTCCTTTCTTTGAGAATATACGTTATCATGTAGATAAATTAGAGTTATTAGTGGATGATAATTTATGGCCTTTAACAAAATATAGAGAATTGCTGTTTACCAAATAAACCGGTTTTATGAAATTAGTTGAATTGATTAAGGAACATTGGTTAACTGTTGTTGATATTTATAGAGAGGGAATTGAAACTAGAAATGCAACATTTAGAACGGAAGTACCAGACTGGAAAACTTGGAATTCATTATGTCATAAATATTCACGGTTTGTAGCTATAAATGAAGCTAAAGAAATAGTCGGATGGTGTGCCTTAGCTCCAGTTTCTAAGAGGATTGAATATAGAGGAATAGCAGAAGTAAGTGTTTATATTCGATTATCAGCTACTGGAAAAAACATTGGAAGTTTGTTAATGGAAAACTTGATTTCATCTTCTGAAGAAAATAATATTTGGTCTTTATATTCGAGTATGTTTCCAGAGAATATTGGAAGTGTTAAATTACATTAAAAATATGATTTTAGATGCATAGGGTATCGTGAGAAGATAGCAAAACTAAATGGTGTTTGGAGAGATACTGTTTTGTATGAAAGAAGAAGTAAGAAAGTTAATATGAATTAAGATTAATTTTTATGAACCATTTATTTAACTTCAAATAAAGTTAATAGGGTTTTCATCCATTTTTAAATACAACAATAAGAAAATAGAATCTGTAAATTGTATAATTACTTTGATAGTCTGGTGTTTTAAAGTAATTTTGCACACAACAACAACACAATAAAATGAGTCAAGAAATATCTAAGCGTTATGCACAAAGAGGAGTGTCAGCATCAAAAGAGGA
>CALISK010000013.1 GCA_938041625.1 uncultured Tenacibaculum sp.
TGAATTTCAAGCTTTTAAATTTTCATTTATTTTGATTGATAAATCTTCTGGAGAAAACTTACTAACTAATGGTAATATTAAGGAAGAAGATATTAAAATCACAAATCTTAAAAACAATGAAACCATCTTTTTTTTCATAGAGAACAATAGAACTACATTAATTGATAATATAAGAGAACCTGAAAAACAGACACTAAACTATTCCATTGAAATTTCAGGTAAGAAGACTTTTAATCTTACTTCAGATATTGAGAATAAGATAGGTGAATGTTGCAACACTGTTACTATTAAAAGTATAACCGTTTTAAACTCTGACTTTGAGAAAACTGAAAACAACACCTATACAATATTCATAGAATAAAATTTAATTAGTTAAAAAACTCAATCGCTTTACTATAAAACTCTTTTGGATTTTCTGCATGCAACCAATGTCCTGCATTTGAAACTGTATCTATACTCGCTTTCGTAAAATGAGTTTTTATAAGAGGTAAGTCCGTATCTAAAACATAACCTGATTTCCCGCCTCTCAAAAACAACACCTCTCCTTCAAAAATATTAGAAGAAGATAATCCTACTATAACTTCCTCATAATTTTCAGTTAAAGCAATTAAATTAAAACGAAATCCTAGTTGTTCTTTCGTTTTCCAATACGTGTTTTTTAAAATAAATTGACGAATACCAACTTCTGATATCAATTCAGACAACTTAGCGTCTATCAACTTCCTTGTACTATAAACTGAAAAATCAATAGTATTTAATGCTTTTATAATATCTTGATGATGCGGTGGGTATTTTTTAGGAGCAATATCTGCAACCAATAATCTATTTACAATCTGAGGGTACTCGACAGCAAAAAGCATTACCGTTTTTCCTCCCATAGAATGTCCTAATAAATCTACTTTCCCCAATTCATGGAATTGAATATAATTATATAAATCTTCTACTAACAAATCATAATTAAACGCACTTGAATGAAAACTTCGTCCGTGATTTCTTTGATCTATTAAATGTACTTGAAAACCATCTTCAGCAAATTTGTTTGCATGACTTTTCCAATTATCTCCCATACCAAAAAATCCATGAAGGATTAATAAAGGTTTCCCTTCTCCTATAATTCTTGAATGTAATACGTTTTCCATAATTTACTTAAGTTTGTTTAAATACATACTTACTACATTTTGAAACCCTAAATAAAGGCTTTCAGAAATTAAAGCATGACCAATAGAAACTTCTGCTAAATCTGGGATATTCTCTTTAAAAAAACGAATATTCTCTAAATTCAAATCATGTCCTGCATTAATACCTAAACCTAACTCATTTGCTAAAATAGCTGCTTCTGTATATGGTTTTACAGCATCTATATTTCCTAACTCAAATTGACTAGCAAATTCTTCTGTATATAATTCAATTCTATCTGTCCCCGTTTTTGCTGCAGCTTCAATCAATTTTAAATCCGTTTCTATAAAAATTGAAGTTCTAACACCTGCATTTTTAAACTCAGAAATAATTTCTTGTAAATATGATTGATATTTAATCGTGTTCCAACCTGCATTTGAAGTAAGTACATCCTCACCATCTGGTACTAAAGTAACTTGAGTTGGTTTAATTTTTAATACTAAATCAACAAAATTTTGTATCGGATTTCCTTCAATATTGTACTCTGTAACCACTATTGGTTTTAAATCATAAGCATCTTTATAACGTATATGTCGTTCATCTGGTCTTGGATGTATAGTAATACCTTCCGCACCAAATTCCTGTATATCTTTAGCTACTTTCAATAAATTAGGTACATTTCCTCCTCTAGAGTTTCTTAGCGTAGCTATTTTATTAATATTTACACTTAACTTTGTCATTATTCTATTTTAGAATGCAAAAATAACCTATTAAAAGTTTTTAAACTATATTCGTAATAATGAATATCAATGATTATATACTTAAAGAAATAAAAGCACTAACATTAGGAAATACTATAATTAGTGCTCATAATTTATGTAGTGGTTTTCCTATAACACATATTCCAATAGTTGAGAATAATAAACTTATTGGTTGTTTTGCCGAAGACGACATTCAAACTATTGAAAACAAGGAAGAAAATTTAAATGTATACACCCATTTATTAAATCATTTTCATGCAGATACAAAAACATCTTTACTAGAACTCATTACTCTTTTTGCTGAAAATGATTGTAATATTATTCCTGTTTTAGATGGTGATCAAAATTATATTGGTTACTATGAATTAAGAGATATTTTAGATGTTTTTGCTGGAAGTCCTTTTATGCACCAAGATAATGACACCTTAATTGTTTCTAAATCAAAGTCAGATTTCTCTATGAGTCAAATTTCTCAAATTGTTGAAAGTAATGGCGCTAAATTATTAGGCTTATATGTTTCTAAAGAATCTCCTGATGCTGTAGAAGTTACATTAAAAATATCTACCAAAGAAGTAAATGAAATTATACAAACATTTAGAAGGTATGATTACTCTGTAATAACAATGCATGAAGATGATATATATCTTGATGAATTAAAAGATAGAGCTAAATATTTTAGGAAATATCTTGATATGTAATTCCCCCAATAACTAATCAAAACCTTAAAACATCACTATTGAAAAAAGCAGCTATATACGCACAATCTTATACTATTTCTGCAGAAAAAGAAATACAAACACTTGTTAAAGCTTTAGAAAAACACAATGTTGTCATTTTTATTGAAAAAGATTATTACAATTTATTAACCTCACATAAAGTATTAACTAGGAAATATCCGGTTTTCGCTCATTTTAATGATTTATCTAATTCTTTTGATGTACTATTTACAATTGGAGGAGATGGAACTATATTAAGAGCTGTAACTTATATTAGGAATTTAAACATTCCTATTTTAGGAATTAATTCTGGAAGGCTAGGTTTTTTAGCTACTGTTCAAAAAAAAGAAATTAAAGAGGCTGTAGAATCTTTAATGGAAAAAAAATATACATTACAAGAAAGAACTTTGCTTGAAGTAAAAACGACACCCGAAGCAACTAACTTTTCTGAATTAAATTTCGCTTTAAATGAAATAACTATTGCTAGAAGAAATACTACTTCTATGATAGGTATTAAAACCTATTTAAATAAAGAATATTTAACAAATTATTGGGCAGATGGTTTAATTATTTCAACCCCTACTGGTTCTACTGGTTATTCATTAAGCTGCGGTGGTCCCGTAATTATGCCAGACTCTTCTAGCCTCGTAATTACACCTATAGCTCCTCATAATTTAAATGCAAGACCTGTAATAATACCAGAAAACACTACTATTGAATTAGAAGTAAGTGCTCGAGAAAAAGATTTTTTGATCTCATTAGATTCAAGAATTGCTACTGTTGATCAGCAGACAAAAATCTTTATCAAAAGAGCACCTTTTACCATCAAAACTATACTTTTTGAAAATCAGTCTTATTTAAAAACCTTACGTCAAAAACTACTTTGGGGTGAAGACATCAGAAATAAACATTCATCTTAACATAAGTAGTCTACAATAAATCTAAAAAAAGAAAGTTAATCAAAAAGACGGATTATTAACTTTTTAAAGCAAATTCAATTCCATATATTTGCACGCCATTTCTAGAGATGAGAAAAACTATTATAACATTATTATTGACTTGCATGACAAGTATTTCATTTTCTCAAATCCATGAGATTGGGATTTTTGTAGGAGGATCTAATTTTATTGGAGATATTGGTAGCACCAATTATATTCTTCCTAATGAAATTGCTGGAGGCCTTGTGTACAAATACAATTTGAACCCGAGGATAGCATTAAGAGGTACATATACCTATTTACCAATGACTGGGGTTGATATTGATTCAGATAATCTTTTTAGAGAAGAAAGAGAATTTAGTTTTTCTAATGATATTCATGAATTTGCTGCAGGTATTGAATATAGTTTTTTTGATTATAATATTAGAATTAAAGAACAATCTTTCACACCTTATATTCTTGCTGAAATAGCTGCTTTCAACTATAAAGCACCTAAATCTGTTACAAGTACTTCTATATTACTCGCCAATAAATTTTCTGTATCCGTACCTCTTGGAATAGGAATTAAAGGTAGAATATCTGATCATTTAGCATATGCACTTGAATCTGCTGTAAGACTTACTTTTAAAGATGACATCGATTTTTCTACAAATGAAATTCCTTCTTTAAATTTTGGTGGTAATGGCAATGATTTTTATACCTTTACCGCTTTTTCAATTGTCTACACCTTTGGTAGACCCGCTTGTTACGCTGATAGAGAATAACTTATGAGTAAAAAATTACAAAGCATAAACCTAAACAATGTTCCTAATCATATCGCTATTATTATGGATGGTAACGGACGTTGGGCTAAAAAGCAAGGTATGAAACGTGTTTTCGGACACAGAAATGCTTTAACTGCTGTTAGAGAAGCTGTTGCAGCTGCTAGCGATATTGGTTCAAACTTTATAACACTGTACGCTTTTTCTACAGAAAACTGGAATCGACCAAAATTAGAGGTAGATGCTTTAATGAGCCTTTTAGTAAGTTCATTAAAAAAAGAAATTCCTGATTTTCAAAAAAATGGGATTAGGGTGAATAGTATTGGAGCTATAGAACAATTACCAAAGAGGGCTAGAAATGTTTTAACC
>CALISK010000014.1 GCA_938041625.1 uncultured Tenacibaculum sp.
TAAGAAAACACTTAAAAAAAGAGATAATTTCATTCTTGATGTATTGAAAACATAAAGTTAAGAATCTAAATTAGATCAAAAAATTAAGTTTTCATTTGTTTTTAATTTTTACATTCTTGGCTGAATTCATTGTATTTTTCTTTTATCTTTTTTAAAAAGCGAATAGTTAATTCAATGTTCTTTTTGTCATTGTAATTATCCCAATCGAAATCTGAAAAGGAAACTTCTAAACCTATTTCGATTTTTTTTGAATAAAAATTTAATAAATACCAATCATGATAATTTATAGAGCAACCTTTTTTAGACCTAATCCCATTTTCTAGAAATAGATATCCGGGCCCATCTAGGAGCATCCCCATACTGTTCTTTTTTCATCTCTTTTTTTAGATAATTAATTTGTGCGTCTATTACCTTTAAATCAACTTCTTTATCGATACACCCGAAATAATGCACATTGAAGTAATTATTACTTAAAACATATGTTTTCGTTTTATCTTTAAATAAATTATTAGAAATGAATTTATGAACTATATATAATGTTAATTGATAACTAAAATAAGTTTCTTTATTTGCGGTTATGTTCCATAATTTTAAATTAGCATCTTTAGAATCAAAAGCCATTATTTTATCAGCAATTTTTCTATAACTAGAGCTTATCTTTTTTTTATGCTTAGTATTAAATAGTGTGAATAAATAATTTAAGGATATAGGTTTTTCTAATGTTATTTTTATTTCATTTAATAATTCATTTCGTTTTATACGAAATGGATATTTTTTTTGCCAATGTTTAGGAGGAATTCGCCCCATCATATCTTCAGGGGTAAGTTGCCAATAATATTGATTATCTAAGGTATCTAAAATAGTAGATAAATGTTTTTCATTTTCATGTATTGTTTGTGAAAATGTATTTCCATGAAAGATGAATAATAATAGTAACAATACATTCTTTATCATTTACTAAGAGGATTTAAATTGAAATCAATATTTTACTTATAATTATATTTTATTTGCTCTGTAAGTTTTTCATTTTCAAACCGATCTTGAGATATAAGAAATCCTTTTTTATTAATATTTTTCTTAATGTTAAAAGGTAATTTCTCTTCTTTTTCATTATAACTTGTAGAAATTCCATTTTTAGTAATTCCTTTTGAATAAAAGAAGTAATTAGATTTATTAATGGTTACTATTTCTTCATACAGTTTATTTTTTTCATAAACACGAGTAGAAACAGTATGATTTAAATCTCCTGAATATTGTTTTTCTATAATGGTATTTGGATTTTTCTTGTATTCCCATTCATATTTGAATCTTGGAGTTAAAGGAGTCCTCTTTCCTGTTTTTGCATTGTAAATCAAAACTTCTTTACTTTTTAAAGTATAGTCTGAGTTAAATTTTAGTTTTGTACATGAAATTCTATCAAAATCACTAGAATGATAAGGAGATGTTTTTTTAGGTTTAATTAAATAAGTGTATAATAACTTATCTGTAACCCAAGAAAAATGTAGTATATCTTCACTAGTGCTATCGAATTGTTCACGATAGTTCAACTTTTTAATTTGTTTTAACAAACCATTATTATCATAGCTTAAATAATTTTGAGAAAAATCTGTATCATCATAAATTAACCAATCGCTATAAATTCGTTTTCCTTCATCATCTAAAACTACTTTAGATTTTCTTCCTTTCCAAGAACCTTCTGTAACCTTTATATATAGTTTATGGTATGTTTTTGTAAAATAACCTTCATTAAAATTATAACCATATACAAAATCGAAATGTTTTAATAAAGTAGCATTTATTTGTTTCTTTTCTGTAGTGTTTACTTGAGGAGTGACTTTAGATTTTATGACTTTTAAAACTTTATTGTAATACGTTTTATAGTCCTTTTTATAATTTTTATAGACTGTTTTTTCTCTTCGTTTTATATATTGTTTTAATTGTCTTTTACTATGAATATTGTAAAAATCTTTAAATTTTTCTAAAAAGTTAGTATTGTGTAGCGTAAGAATAGAAGGTTCATTTATACCATCTGAAAAAATGATCCCTATTTTTGGTTTAGAAATGTTATTATTTACTAAATAAGAACCTTTTTGATTATTGTAACGAATACTCACTTCATTTATAATGATGTAAGGGAAACTGATTAATTGTTCTTTACCAATTATTTTTTCTAAACTCTTGATTTGTTCTTGTAATAAAAAAGAATTTTCTAATCCCATTTTTGTGGGTTTGTATATAACAACAGAAGGTACATCTCCCAAAGTAATATCTGGTTTTTTATTCTTAGAAGTATTTAATTTATCTCCTTTAGAAACAATTAGCGCATTGGTTAAGGTGCTTTGTGTTTTACAAGAAATAAAAATGAGTAAAAGAAAAAAAAGGTTAACACCCTGTGTTATTTTTAAGAGAGGTTT
The DNA here is from genome assembly GCA_938041625.1 of uncultured Tenacibaculum sp. Taxonomy (GTDB): domain Bacteria; phylum Bacteroidota; class Bacteroidia; order Flavobacteriales; family Flavobacteriaceae; genus Polaribacter. The sequence continues at coordinate 2,415 of CALISK010000014.1, forward strand.
ATATTGTTCTTTAATATTCATAATTAGTTAAGTTTTTACTTTTTCTTTTAAAAAAAATTATAGTTTTTTAATATGTTCTTTTCTGAATTTTATAAAGTAATAATAAAAGAAACTTAAATAAGGAATACTAACTATTAAGAAAGGTAAAGCTTCTTGAGAATATAATAAAGGAGCTATTATAAGTAGGTATATTAAACTAACAATATGCAGTCCAAAAAAAGAAAGAAAAGAATGCTTAAAATTAAATAAAACGTTCTCTTTTTGGTTTAAAAAAGCAGATAGACTTAATAAAACTAAATATACTTGATATGCTATATAAAGTGCAAAAACAATACCAGACATATCACAACGCATACGATTATGATCAACAGGTTGGTTTGACAAAAACTGATATAGCGCAAAAATTCCTATGATAGAAGAAAAAAAGAATGTTTTAAAAATTATAATAGATAATTGTTTGGCAATATTGTAATATTTATTAAAAACTTCTATGAATTTATGTTTAACGTTTTAAAGAGATTAGAGAAGCGTTAATTGTTACTTATTGTTTTTTATAATGTCTTCTAAAGTTAATTTCTCAACTTTATTAATATCACAACTATC
>CALISK010000015.1 GCA_938041625.1 uncultured Tenacibaculum sp.
ACTGTTGAATAAGCAACACCTCCACCATTTTCATAAATTTCTAAATAACTAAAACTTCCTCCTGTAAATATTGCAGTAAGCCCATGTCCCATTTCATGAAACCAAGTTCCTAATAACCGAAAAGGATATTGTGCCCAAGAAAAATAAGGGATTTGGAGTAATAAAAATATTGCTATTGCAATAACTAAAATAATGTAATTAAGTTTCTTTGAGATAGTCTTATTTTTTTGGAAGTCTAAAGTACTATTTTTATCAGAAAAAAATGAAAAATAAAATTTGATTTTGTAATCAAAAACTGATTCTTATAAAACTAAACTACTGTAATTTTTGCATCCTAAGATTTATAATTAAATTTGCGCTTCTAAAAAACATCAAAAATGTACAGATCACACACTTGTGGTGAATTAAGAGCATCACACATAAACACTGAAGTTACTTTGGCTGGTTGGGTTCAAAGAGTGAAGGATAGAGGTAATTTAACTTGGGTTGTAATTCGTGATAGATATGGAATCACTCAATTGATGTTTAATGAAGAAAGCCCTGAAGGTTTATTAGAAGCTTCTAAAAAACTAAGTAGAGAAACTGTTATTCAAATAAAAGGTAAGGTTATAGAGCGAGAATCTAAAACTAAAAACATGGAAACCGGAGACATAGAAATATTGGTTTCTGAGTTAACTGTTTTAAACGAAGCAAAACTACCTCCTTTTACTATTGAAGATGAAACTGATGGTGGTGAAGATATCCGCATGAAATATCGTTATTTAGATATTCGTCGTAACCCTGTAAAAGAGAGTTTAATTTTCCGTCATAAAGTATCTATGGAAGTTCGTAAATATCTTTCTGATAAAGGTTTTATTGATATTGAAACGCCATATTTAATAAAATCCACCCCAGAAGGAGCTCGTGATTTCTTAGTACCATCTCGTATGAATGCTGGACAATTTTACGCATTACCGCAAAGTCCACAAACATTCAAGCAATTGTTAATGGTTGGTGGAATGGATAAATACTTTCAAATTGTAAAGTGTTTTAGAGATGAAGATTTACGTGCCGATCGTCAGCCAGAGTTTACACAAATAGACTGTGAAATGGCGTTTGTAGAACAAGAAGATATATTAGAGATTTTCGAAGGAATGACACGTCACTTACTAAAAGAAATTAATGGTGTTGATGTCGCTAAATTTCCAAGAATGTTATTTGATGACGCCATGCGTTTATACGGAAATGACAAACCAGACATTCGTTTTGGAATGGAATTCGGAGAATTAAACGAAATCACACAACGTAAAGATTTTAAAGTATTTAATGAAGCTGAACTAGTAGTTGGTATTGCTGTACCAGGAGCAGCTTCTTATACTCGTAAAGAAATTGATAAATTAATAGACTGGGTTAGGCGTCCACAAGTTGGTGCTTTAGGTATGGTCTATGTAAAATGTAATGAAGATGGTACTTTTAAATCATCTGTAGATAAATTTTACGATCAAGAAGATTTAGCTAAATGGGCTGAAACTACTGGTGCTAAAGCTGGAGATTTAATTTGTATTTTATCTGGTAGAACAACCAAAGTACGTTCGCAATTAAGTGCTTTACGTATGGAAATGGCAGAACGTTTAGGTTTACGTAAAGCGGATGAATTTGCTCCGTTGTGGGTGATCGATTTCCCTTTATTAGAATTAGACGAAGAAACAGGTCATTATCATGCAATGCACCATCCTTTTACTTCTCCTAAACCTGGGCAAATTGAATTATTAGATACAGACCCTGGTTCCGTAAAAGCAAATGCGTATGATTTAGTATTAAATGGTAACGAAATTGGTGGTGGTTCTATTCGTATTCACGACAAAGAAACACAAGCAATTATGTTTAAACATTTAGGTTTTACAGAAGAAGAAGCAAAAGAACAATTCGGATTCTTAATGGATGCTTTTGAATATGGTGCGCCACCACATGGAGGTTTAGCTTTCGGTTTAGATAGATTGGTATCTATTTTAGGTGGACAAGAAACCATTCGAGATTTCATTGCTTTTCCTAAAAACAATTCAGGACGTGATGTAATGATTGACGCTCCTGCAAACATAGATAGTCAACAACTAAAAGATTTAAGTATTCAATTAGACATTAAAGAATCATAATAATAAAAAACCCAGCCGATTGGCTGGGTTTTTATTACTATCTACTCTTCATAAACGCATACGAGTCAAACCCCAGCAAAAATATACTCACATATTTAACTCAAATTTAAAACACCTACATTTGATTATTAAAAATATAGTTTATGGAAACAATTGTTGTTTTAATACTAATTATTGGGTTTATAATTATAAATAATAATATTAGCTCAAAATTCAATCGTTTAGAAGATACGGTTGAGGTTTTACATAAAAGAATAAAACATTTACAAGAAAAAATTACTACACAAAGTTTTATTTCTGATAGCAAAAAAGAAGTAAACATAGTTAAAGAACCAATTGTTGAAAAAGAACCCGAACCTATACAACCAGAAATTGTTGAAGAACCTGAGATTATTCATCATCAAGAAAAAATAAACGAACCAATAAAGGAAATTTTAGAAGAAGAAGTTCCTTTAAATATTTCTTTTTTCAATGACTCTGAACAAGGATCAACTGAAAAACCGTCAAAACAAGAAGCATCTGTTCCTAAAAAATCTTGGTTAGAAAACTTTAAAGAAAAAAATCCTGATTTAGAAAAATTCATTGGAGAAAACCTAATTAATAAGATCGGAATCTTAATTTTAGTTTTAGGAATTAGTTTTTTTGTAAAATATGCTATTGATAAAGATTGGATTAACGAACCTGCTAGAGTTGGTATCGGTATTTTATGTGGTTCTTTAGTTATGGGAATTGCCCATAAATTAAAGAAAAACTACGCTTCTTTTAGTTCAGTTTTAGTAGCTGGTGCTATTAGTATTTTTTACTTTACGATTTATATTGCTTTTAATACTTATGGTCTTTTTAGCCAAACCGTAGCATTTGCTATTATGTCTGTTATTACCATTTTCAGCACATTAATTTCTATTTCTTACAATCGTCAAGAATTAGCAATACTTTCTTTAATTGGTGGTTTTGCTGCTCCTTTTATGGTAAGTACTGGCGAAGGAAACTATATTGTTTTATTTACGTACATCGCTATTTTAAACATTGGAATATTAGCCATTTCATTTTTTAAGAAATGGAAAATTGCAACTATTTTAGATTTTGTTTTCACCATCTTATTATTCTCTGGATGGCTTTTTACTAGGATTGAAAAAACAGACTTTCCACATTCAGGAGCGTTACTTTTTGCAACACTTTTCTATTTCATATTTAGCATTACTATTGTTTTAAATAATTTAAGGAATAAAGGTAAATTTTCTACTATTGAATACTTTATTTTAATTGCTAATACTTTTTATTTCTTTGGAATTGGTATGGCTATTTTAAAAGATTTAGATTCGAATTTCACAGGATTATTTACACTTTTACTTGCTATTTACAATATTGTTTATGCCAGCATTCTATACCGAAAATTTGGTTTAGACAAAAATGCTATCTATCTTTTAATTGGCTTAGCACTTACTTTTATAACTCTTACAATTCCTATTCAATTTAATGGAAATCAAATTACTATTTTCTGGGCATTAGAAGCAGTTCTTTTATTTTGGCTTTCTAAAAAATCTAAAATTGGATCATTTAAAATAGGAGCCATTATTGTTCAAGTTTTAACTATAATTAGTCTTTTAAAAGATTGGAAGGGATATTCATATTTAGAACAAGATTTTGCTATAATTTTAAACCCTTTATTTATCTCTGGTTTTATAACTGCTGTTTCTTTATTCATATCGTATTGGTTAGCAAAAAAAGAACCAAATATCACTACTAAATTTTTCACTTTAGACATTAACATTTATACAAAACTAGCATTTATAGCTGCAATTATATTCAGTTATTTAACTGGTATTTTAGAAATTAATTATCAGGCATATCAATTTTTAGAAAATGATTATTCTGCTTTTTCTTTTCCTGTAACCTATCATTTTATTTTTGTTAGTATTTTATTATTTCTTTCTTTAAAACTTAAAAAAGACACTATTATAAAAGGAGCTTTATTAATTGGTTGCGCTTCAATAATATTCTTTATTCTTTCATTACATAGCATTCCAAAAAATGAACTAATTAACAATAAAATGTTAGGAACAAATACAAACTATGGTTTTTACTTCCATTATATTGTTTTAGGTTGTTTAATTTACTTCGGAATTGAATTATTTAAGAAAACAACATCTCTATTTAATATAAACACAAAACAAAGTAAATGGCTACCATGGGTATTCGCTTTCGCAATTGTATATGTCTTTAGTAATGAAATAATGGTTCATGCATTGCATTTTTCTAATTCGGTAGATGCAACAGAACTTGCCGAAAATTTTTCTGAAAGTCAAAAAAACTCTTTTTCAAAAAGGAATTTTATCACTTCAAAAATTAAGAGTACTCAATCTCAAATTATAAAAATAGGATACCCAATATTATGGGGTCTTTTTTCTTTTATATTCTTAATTATTGGAATTAGAAAACAATGGAAATCATTACGAATTATTGCATTGTCTTTATTAGGCTTAACCATCTTAAAGCTATTTGTATATGACATTAAAAATGTTTCAGAAACAGGAAAAATAATTGCTTTTATTTTACTTGGTGTTTTAATATTAATCATTTCTTTTGTATATCAAAAAATTAAAAAGTTAGTTGTAGAAGAAACACCAGAAAACACTATTAAAAATGAAGAAGTATAGTTTAATAATCACCTTTTTTATCACCTTAAATTCTCTTTGTCAGAATTACAAAGGTTCTATTGACAAATTAGAACATGATGGATTACATAAAATTATTTTACCTCAAAAAGTAAGATCTGCAGCTAAAGACAATTTTAATTTTTTAAGAATTAAAAACAATCAAGGAAACAGTATTCCTTATGTTTTAATTTATAATACAGATAAAAAATACGCTACCTTTTCACCTATTGAAATTCTTTTGAAGGAAAGTATTAAAGATTCTATTACTTCTATTGTACTAGAAAATAAAGAAGGTAAAAAACAAGATCGTATTACATTACAAGTCGCAAATACATCTATTGTAAAAAACTACAATATATATGGAAGCGATGATCGCACAAATTGGTTTGGGTTAGTTGCTAATAAAAAACTAAACTATATTAATTCACCAAATAAGACAGCTATTGAAAAAACCCTCTCTTTTCCTTTAAACACGTATAAATATTTGCGCATAAATTTTAATGATAAAACTTCATTACCTATAAATATTCTTAAAGTTGGAGTTTATGAAAGCTCTTTTTTTAAACAAACCCCTAAAGAAATAACTGGTTATACACTTAAAACTGTTCAATTAAAAGAAAAGAAGATTACACAATTAAGTTTTGTATCAAACAATTCTTCCTCTATTAATTACATTTCGTTCTCTATCAACACTCAATTTTACTTAAGAAATGCAAAAATTTTTGTCATGAAAACTAGAAAAGTAAAAAAACGAATTGAAACTTATAAACAATATATAACTCAATTTAAATTAAGCTCTAAAAACAAAAACAGTTTTTCATTTAGTAATTTAAATGAGAAGGAGTTTTTTATTGAAATTGAGAATAAAGACAATCCTCCTTTAAATATTACTAATGTTCAATTATTACAAAAACCAGTTTATTTAATTGCTAATTTCAAAAAAAATGAAGCGTCTAAAATAATCATTGACACTACATTGTCTAAACCATCATATGATTTAGGTAACTTTATATCTAAAACAACTGATGTAATTAACAAAGCTAATATTACCAATTTTATAAAAATTGAAAAACAAACAAAAATCGACAAAAAACTTCCTTTTTGGCAAACAAAATTATTCATGTGGATTTGCATTATTTTAGGCGGATTATCTGTTTTTTATTTTACAATGAAGTTATTAAGCGACATTAACAAACAAGAATCTTAACCTTTTTTTAAGGAAACAAAGTGGTTCAAAAAATTAAAAAACTACTCAACAATTTTTATAATCACTTTGTAGGTTTATAATAATAACATACTATAACTATTCGTTTAATTCAAATTCTATAGCCATTAAATGTTTTACATTAACTCGTTCTCCATCTAATTTTCCTGAAGTAAATTTAGGTAGTGTTTTAATAACTCTTTCAGCTTCTTTTTCTAATAACTCACCACCTATAGGACCCGAAGTTACCACTTTCATAACATCTCCCTTTGTATTTATAACAAAACTACTCCATACAATACCTTCTACTCCTTTTTTTCTTAAACTCGACGGGTATATCAAATTATCACTAATATAATTTTTCAACACTTCTTGAGTATGCAAATCCCCCTCATAATTAGCAACTCTATTTGTAAATAATAAAACAGGTTCTTCTGATACTTCACCTAAATAAACTTCTCTTATTGGTTTTATTTTTTTAGTAGAATTATCTTTATTCTTTTTTAAAGAACGTAAACTTTTTATTCGTTTAGAATAATAACTATTACTTCTATTTCTTACTTTAAGATATCTACTCTCTCTCTTTTTTATGGCTACTTTTTCTTCGTTTTCTTCTTTGTAATAACATTTATCTATTGAGTTTAATTCCATAAGAATATCTTCATATTCTGAAGAACTGTTACATACGTCATTCTGAGAAATTAACGATAAGCTTGATGAGATAATAAAAATGAAAATCAATGTTTTTTTAGAAATCATAATAACGATATTTATAGTAGTTAGTTAAATTTAAATGCTGTTATTTTCTAATAACACCACAAATAACCTTCAATAAGAATCTATTTGAAAAAAAACATAGGTAAAGGGGAAAACTAGAGTTTAAAAGGGAATAAAATCAAGTTGATTTTTTAAGGATTCTACCTTTAACACCAATGTTTACAGCTTTTTTAAAAGAATTACTACTGGTATTTATGTTTTACCTCTCTTTATAACTTTATGAAGATAAAGTATATGAATCTATTCTTTTTATTAGAAAAACTCGTTAATTTTAATACGTCTATTTTGCAGTATTTCTAAACCTAACAAGTATAAACAAGAGCTTCAACACCTTTTTGTAAAAAAACAATATTTAGTATCTTTCGTCTATGAAAAAACCAATCTTCTTCTTATTTCTTTCTTTTATTTTCCAATTACAAGCACAAAACCTTACAGGAAAGCAACTTCTTAAAAAAGCAATACAATATCACGACCCTAATGATAATTGGAAAACTTTTAAAGGAACATTGTTGGTTACTATGAAAACTCCCAAAAACACTGATAGAAATAGTGAAATTAAAATAGACATTCCTAAAGAGTCTTTTTATGTGAAAGCTTCTAGAGGAGAAAACACTACAGAATATGCTCTAAATAAAAATAACTGTAAAATTATTTTTAATGGCAAAGAAAATCCATCTGAAAAAATTAAAACAAAACATCAATTAAATTGTAATAAAGCCAATTTGTATAAAAACTATTACACCTATTTATATGGTCTTCCTATGAAATTAAAAGACCAAGGAACCATTATTCATGATAAAGTAACGCGAAAAACATTCAAAGGAAAGGAATACTTGGTGTTAAAAGCAACTTATAACCAAAAGATAGGTAAAGATACTTGGTATTTCTATTTCAACCCTAAAACCTACGCTATGGAGGTTTATCAGTTTTTTAAAGAGACTAAAAATAGTGGTGAATATATTTTATTAACAGGAGAAGAAATTATTAATGGAATTAAAATGCCTAAAAACAGAGCTTGGTACTACAATAAAAATGATGGGTATTTAGGAACAGATTCTCTTTCTAAATAAGCTTTGTTATAAATTAATAGCTATAGAAAAAATGAACATTGCTAATAGAACAATACTGCTTGGATTTTTTATTCTTGGAATTACAGGAATTTTAGCCTTTGCTCAAAACAGGAATATTGAAAATGACGCATTTATTTCACACGTTGTTGATTTAAACAAACAAAATTTAAAATTTTATTGGAAAGATGACAAAGGGAATCTTTTTAGAAATTTTAATAATTTAAAAAAATGGGTTAATTCGAAAAATGAATCTCTAATATTTGCCATGAATGGTGGAATGTATAAAAAAGACAGATCTCCACAAGGCTTATTTATAGAAAAAGGTGTTCTAAAGTCTAAAATAGATACTTTGCAAAATGGTTATGGTAATTTCTATTTGCAACCAAATGGGATTTTCTATATAACAAACAAAAATAAAGGAGTTATTTGTAAAACAACCAATTTTAAAATTGAAGGTGTTGAATACGCTATTCAATCTGGACCATTATTACTTATAAATGGAAAAATCCATCACAAGTTTAGAAACGGTTCCAAAAATTTGAACATTAGAAATGGTGTTGGTATTTTACCTAATGGAAATTTAATCTTTGCAATGTCAACAAACAAAATTAACTTTTACGATTTTGCTACTTATTTTAAAAACCTAGGCTGTAAAAACGCGTTGTATTTAGATGGGTTTGTCTCAAAAACCTATTTACCTTCAAAAAACTGGACTTCAATAGATGGCAATTTTGGTATTATCATTGCAGAAACTAAAAAAAGAAAATACCCCTTTTAGTAAACTATTTTAATAGTTTTTGCTTCTTTTTTACCCTTCAAAACTTCATATTTTTCATCAATTCCCTTTTTGTACAAGTGTTAAGAACTTTTGTCCAATTTTCAAAGTCTCTTTTCATCGCATCTTTGTATCAGAATTTAAAACCAAGAATTATGAGATCAGAAGATTATCAATGTCCGAATTGTTGGGGATACCAAGAATACGACGAACAAAAAGAATTAAATAATAGAAAAAACTAAAAACCCCAGAATCATGAGTACAAGAATTCAAACATTAAACCCAGAAACAACTACAGGAAAGTCAAAAGAATTATTTGATGCTGTACAAAATAAATTAGGATTCATTCCAAATCTTATTAAAGTATTTGGTAACTCTCCTGCAACATTACAAAGTTATTTATCGTTAGGAGAATTAACTGCTAGTGGTAATTTTTCAAATAAATTTAGAGAACAATTAGCTTTAGCAATAGCAGAAGAAAACAATTGTAACTACTGTTTATCTGCTCATACTGCGATAGGAAAAATGAATGGCTTATCTGATGAAGAAACAGAATTAAACAGAAAAGGACTTTCTGCAGATACTAAAGTAGCAGCTGGTTTAAAATTAGCACAAAGCATCACAAAAAACAGAGGGAATATTTCTACTGAAGAAATTAATGCTACCAAAGCTGCTGGATATAATGATAGTGATCTATTAGAAATCGTTTTAAATGTAGTTTCAAATACTTTAACAAATTATGTAAATCATATTGCCGAAACTGAAATTGACTTTCCAGTTGTTGAAGCAGGTAACTTTACAGTAAATTCATAATAATTAATATAAACAGTAATTTTTAAATATAAAATCATGAAAAAACTAATCGCAATTTTAGTAATCGTCTTTGGAGTATCTATGAATGTAAATGCTCAAGATTTAAAAACAGTAGCTTTAGAACAAACAAAAGGTGAGTTTACTCAAAAATCTTTAACTCTTACTGAAGGAACTTATGTTTTTGAAATCGCAAATACGAATGTAGGTAAAGACGTTGGTTTTGTTTTAGCTCCTAAAGGAAAAACAGATCAAGCTAACCATATTAAAAATGCATACGTTACATCTTTAGTTAAAAACAATTCAAAGTCAACTTCTAAACACGTAACTTTAAAAAAGGGAGAATACGTTTATTTCTGTCCTTTAAACAAAACTCCTCAATACACTTTGATTGTTGAGTAATAAATATAATTCAATAAAAAAGCTCGGCTAATTGCCGAGCTTTTTTTATTTATGCTTTACCTCCATCTAACTCATCTTGCCACTTTACTAGCTCTTTCCATTTTCCTTCATAAGCTAACTTAGCTTGTTCTGGCCAAGTTCCTGGATTATGTATTCTATAACGTTCTCCTCCGCTATTTAAAACCTCTTGACACTTTTCCTGAGAAGCTTCACTTAAAGCTTTCCATGTTTTTATATCAAAATTATTAAATAGCCCTTCTATTTTCGGACCAATACCTTCTACAATCTTTAAATCGTCTTGTTTTATTTTTTTACCATAAGCAACCTTTGCCGCAGCAGCATCAAAAGGCAACAATACTTCATTATCTCCACTATCATTTCCTGCAAAAGAAGCCGCCATTCCTAAATTAGCATTTCCACTTCCTATATTTGTATTAGCCTCTCTAGCTAAACTTAAATCAGAAGCCAAACCTAATTTACTTTTTTCACAAGCATCTAAAGCACCTTTTAAAGACAATTTACTTTCTCTACAAGCTTCTAAGTCTGCTTTTAATCTTGTAATTTTATTTCTTAATTCTAATAATTCACCATCATTATTGTTCTCTTCAGATGAACTTCTAAAAAGTCTACCTAATAAATATCCTAATAAGGCACAAAGTAGACCTACTATAATAGGTATGATTATACACCAATTCATAATTTTATTTTTTTTAGTTATTTAATTGTTATTACTGTTCTTCTATTTTCTGCCTTACCTTCTTCTGTATTATTATCTGCAATAGGCTCAGTTTCTCCTTTCGAAGTTGCTATAATTTTATCTGCGGGGATTCCATTTTTTATTAAGTATTTTTTTACTCCATCTGCTCTTCCTTGACCTAAGTTTAAATTTGTCTCTGCACTACCCGAATTATCTGTATGACCAATTACCAAGCACATTGCCCCATCAACTTTATCTAAGTACTTAATTATATCCGCCATTTCTTGTCTTTCTGCTTCTGTTAGATTGAAATTAAACTTTCCAGTATTAAATTTAAGTACTATAGGATTTGCTTTAATGTATGCACCTAACTTAGCAATGTCTTCTGTATCATCTTTTAATTCTGTAACATTGAAAGCTAAAGGACCATGATATACATTTAAAGAATCTGGAATCATTTCTTTTTTCTTCTGTCCAGAAATGTTCATTATTTTTGAAGGTATTCCTTTATTAGCAAAATAATTTTTCACTGAATTTGCTCTAGCTAAACCTAAATTTTTTAGAGGAGAATTATTCTTCTCTTCATCTGTATAATACCCTGTAATAGATATAGATTTATTGTCTTTAGATCCTAGATATTCTTTTAATTTATCAATTTCTAAATCTAAATTAGAAGAAATTGGATTTAAAAAATTAAGATTAGATTTCTCAAAATTAAAATTATCATTTGCTTTAAGAGATAAATCTCCATTATCATCTTTAATACTGAAGGGATACAGTGTGGGGTCTTTATGGACGACCTTTGTTGTTTCTACATTTTCAGTTTCATTGGAAATAGGCTTGTTTTTCTCTTCACATAGAGGGCAACATAATATCCAACTAAAGTAAGTTCCTAGTAAAATGGTAAGTAAAATACCAATAAGATACATTAATCTTTTACTCATGGTTTTTGATTTAGATTATTCATTGTCAATTTATTACTTTTTTTTTTAAATTTTAACACTATTTACTATAAAATATAGTTTTTTTTTGATTTAAAATACGATTAACATTTCTAATTATTTGATAATCAGAAATGTTAATGAATTCTTAATAATGTTATTATTAAGTTAATTACTGATTTTTAGTGAAACGTTTTTAAATTTGAATAGTCATATAAGCGAACATTCTTTAAAACATAAATTATGAAAAAAGTTTTTATAACCATCGCTTTATTATCTATTGTTACGTCTTTTGCTTCTTTAAATATAAAAGAATTACCAAAAAATAACAACAACACTGAACTACGATATGTAGATGTAAATACCTTTTGTAAATTAATTAGAGAAGGGAATTATGATGCAGTAAAATTAATGATAGAAAAAGGTGAAAATATAAACAGAGCATCAACAGGTTTAACTCCATTAATGTTTGCTGCTCGTTACAATAGAGCAAAAATTGTTCAATTATTAATTGACAATGGAGCTAAATTAAACACAAAATCTACAAAAAGAGGAGGACATACTGCTTTAAAATGGGCTGAACTTGCAAAAGCAGATGAAGCTATAAAAATTATTAAAAAAGCAATGAAGAAATAATAAACTTCATTTGTGATTATTTGAATTGAAAAGACCGACAAAATAATTTTGTCGGTCTTTTATATTTTCTATTAAATAAAATATACTGTATTCTATATATTTATTCAGCTGCTGCTTCTCCTTCTTCTTCTGTACCTGCATCTTTAGTAGCATTACGAGACATACGAACTTGAGCAACTACTGCATTTTTAGGATGTAAAAATGTGAATTTTTCATTTTCTAATTCTGTAACGTACAATTTACTACCGATTTGTAATTCAGTAATATCTGCTTCAATAGAATCTGGTAAGTTAGCTGGTAAAGCTTTCACTTTTAGTTTACGCATATTATGACGTAAAGCACCACCAACCATAACACCTTTAGCACTCCCTGTTAATTTTACAGGAATTTCCATAGTTACAGCTTTATCTTCAAATATTTGATAAAAATCTACGTGTAAGATTCTATCTGTTACTGGATGAAATTGAATATCTTGTAAAACAGCTGAGTGAGCTGTACCGTCAAGTTCAATCGATGCAGTATATACATTAGGAGTGTATACTAAACTCTTGAACGCTTTTTCTTCTGCTGAAAAATGAACAGGCTTATCTCCTCCGTATAAAACGCAAGGTACCTTTCCAGCATTACGTAAGGCTTTTGTCGAAACTTTACCTACGCTTTCTCTTTGAGATCCGTTGATCGTAATTGATTGCATTACTTATTTATTTAAAATTACATTAAAAATTGATCGCTGATAGATGTATTGGATTGAACCTTATGCATCACGTCAGCAAATAAAGGAGCGCAAGATACAGCTTTTATTTTAGAAGTCTTCTTTTTTAAAGGAATTGTATCTGACACTATTAACTCTGTTAATTTAGAGTTCTCTATTCTCTCATATGCTTCTCCAGAAAGTATAGGGTGTGTACAAATTGCACGTACAGATTTAGCTCCTCTTTCCATCATTAAATCTGCAGCTTTGGCTAATGTTCCTCCTGTGTCAATCATATCATCAACCAAAATCACATTCTTCCCTTTTACTTCACCTATAAGCTCCATATGAGAAATTATATTCGCCTTTTTTCGTTGCTTATAACAAATAACTACATCACTTTCTAAATACTTAGAATATGCGTATGCTCTTTTTGAACCTCCCATATCTGGAGAAGCAACTGTTATGTTATCTAATTTTAAACTTTCTATATAAGACATGAAAATAGTAGATGCGAAAAGATGATCTACTGGTTTTTCAAAAAATCCTTGAATTTGATCAGCATGTAAATCCATAGTCATAATTCGAGTAGCTCCAGCAGCTTCTAATAATTTTGCAACTAATTTAGCACCTATAGCAACTCTTGGCTTATCTTTTCTATCTTGTCTTGCCCATCCAAAGTAAGGCATTACAGCTGTAATATGACGAGCAGATGCACGTTTAGCCGCATCTAACATTAATAACATTTCCATTAAGTTATCTGCATTAGGAAATGTAGATCCTATTAAAAAAACGCGTCTACCACGAACAGATTCTTCAAAAGCAGGCTGAAATTCACCATCACTAAATGGTGTTATTTTCACATTCCCTAGCTCTTCACCATATTCTTTTGCTATTTTTTCTGCAAGTTCCATGCTTTGTCTGCAAGCAAACAATTTAGGAGTAAGTTGATTATAAGACATTTATTTGTTGTGTTTTTAGTTTTGTTGTTACTGCAAAAGTAAAATTATTTTAATGAGTATTAAAATGATTTTATTTTAAATATAAAAATAAATTAATTAGATTTGCACTCTCTAAAAAATGCTCGAGTGGCGGAATTGGTAGACGCGCTGGATTCAAAATCCAGTTCTTTCGAGAGTATGGGTTCGATTCCCATCTCGAGTACAAATAAAAAGGCTCAACAATATCTGTTGAGCCTTTTTATATCCACTTTTTAGTTTTCATACTAGTTTTTAGTATGAAAAAATTAGAGTCGTTTATAAAGCTAAAATAACAGGAAGGGCTTTAGGTAAAACATCTACTACACTAGTAATAACTTTTCCAAACCCACTATTCCAAAAACCACCTTTTTTAGGTTTCGTATCAATTGCAACAATAATAGATTCTAAAACAGCTATAGCTTGAGCATCGCTTATTTTCTGTTGCTTTAAAAAATCTTGTGTTTTTTTATCTTGACCAAGATAAATTTCTAAAGAAGCCTTTAAATTTTCGGTGAAATTTGTTCGACTCATTTTATCTTCTTTAATTTTTTTTATAATTTTTTTTCGTTTTTTAACGCTAGCGTTTGAAAATTTATTATCTGTTAACTTAATAGCTTCATTAACAATTTCTTCTATTTTTTTTTCAGTTAAAAAATAAAACTCAAAATTAAAATCAGATTCTGGGTCTTTATCTAAATTAAAATAAATAGTATTTGAAGTATTTGGATACAACCTTTCGTCGTCTAATTTTATAGAATTAAACCTAAATTCCTTAAGTCCATTTGTTTTCATTTTCCCTATTGTAGAAGAAAATATAGAGTCATTTATTGATGCTACTGGTTCAACTCCTATATCTAAAGGATTGATTGTTTTAATTGTTAATAGTATTTTATCAAACCTATTATCATAAGTAAGTTTGGTAACATAGTTTTGTGTTTCTTTTTTAATTAGAATTTCTTTTTTCCTTGTTACTCCATTTTCACTTAAAATCACAAATAATTTATAAGCACCACTCTCAGCACAACAATCATCACCTAATTTAAATCGATAAACAAAAATATTATCTATTGAAGTATTATCTATTAGTTTAGGGTTAAATGATATTTGCTCTCTTTTTTGATTCGTTAATTTTATAATTGGTACTGTATTATTACTAGTTTTAATTTTAATATAATTATACCCGTTATTTACTTCAAAAATATCTCCTTTATGTTCAATATAATTACTATTTGTGAGCGTGTTTTTAAGTTCTATTTTATCTATTTTTAATGAGTTCCCTTTAACTATTAATGTTTTATTAGATTCATTACTATAAACATATCCTAAGGGTTTAACCTTCAAAGTAATTTCATTATTAATAGTGAATTTATGAACTACATTTTTATCATTTATTCTAATGATAAAAAATTCATCCCCTTTTCTCTTAACTATTTTAAATTGTTTATTTACAGAAAGACTATTCTTATTGAATATAATTTTCTCAATAGCTGATTGTTGTATCCCATTGATATAAAATTGTGCCTCTATATAATCGTCATATTTTTCTACGAGTGATAAAACAACATTCGCTTTAACCTCTTCATCTAATTTTGGAATTGTTTTATAAATGGGGAATTCGAATTTTTTTTCAATCTGATTAACCCTATAAGTAAAAATTAAATTTATTGATTCTCTATATAGTTTTTTCTGAATAGAATACACTAATAAATTTGAAGAAAACTCTTGTAAACTTGCACTATAACCTGTTGGTTTACCTTTATCATTATAAACTTCCAATCTTTCATCTGTTATTTTATAACAAGCTTCACATTTATTAAACTTTATAAATACAACAAGTTTTTTTTCTCCAGATTTATGGATCTCTCTATAATTAACAGATTCAATTGTAGGAGTTGAAAGGTCATTTTGTCCTAGAACTGACAGGTAAAAAAGATGTGTTATTAAAATTAGTATTTTAGTTTTCATCATCTTAAATTTAAGTATTGTAGATGTAAATATATATGTTTTTCCCTAAAATAGAAAGCGGTTTGTTTTTATGATATGCTACCTCTAAAAATTAATATTGTTACTACTTATTAACTTATATCTACAATAAAAAGAACCTTCTTTTGAATTAGACTGTTTTTTTGAATTAAGTTAAAAATTAGCAATTAAACTAAGTGAAAAGTTTCTTCCAGGAGCAGAAACCCCTGAAGCGAACTCTCTATAGTGTTTATCAAAAATGTTATCTAACCTTCCTTGTAATGTAACATTTTTATTAAGGTTATATCTTGAAAAAACATCCAATCTAGCCCAACTTGGTGAACCATAATATCTATTTATATCTTCTGTTGCACTTACATCAACTAAGGGTGTATATTCATGGTTATCTATCCCTTCATCTATATTAAAATCCTCAATATCCTTTTTAGCATTAAATCTAAAATTAACTCCTGCTTCTAATTTCTTAAGTGTGTAATTAACATCAATATTTCCAAAAAGAGGAGGAATTGAAGACATTGGTTCTTTAGTGTCAAAGGTTTTCCCTTTTGTATATGTTAAAGATCCTGAAGTTGTCCAATTCTTATGCAATTTCCCTTGATAATTAAATGTAAAACCAGTAACATAAGCAGTACCTCTATTTACATTCGCCAAAACTACATCATTTGCACTATCAAAAGTTTCTCCGTCATAATCAATTTGAAGACCTCCTTCCCCCATAAAAACATCTCTGTATATATAGTTATTTAATAATGTATAATATATGTTTGTTCCAATCTTAAACCTTCTTTTATTTAAATATTTCTGAAGTCCTATTTCTGCGCTATATGCATGCTCAGGTCTTAAATCTATATTCGGAATTGTTAACCTACCGTTTTTTTCTCTAATTTTCCCAACATCATCTATATTAGGTGCACGAAAACCTGATGATAAAACAGCATTCAATTGTAATCCTTTAACCGGTTTATACACATAACCTATAGTAGCAGTTAAAGCAGTATTGTTTAAGCTAATATCTGAATCAGGTAAGGTTATAAATGTTTCATCAATCCATTTTGCTTCCAAATGCGTATTTGTTAAACGAATACCAGTATTTAATGTTGATCTTTGAGAAATATCTTGTCTATAATCAAAATATAAAGCTGAACTTAAATAACTACTTCCCCCATCTGGATAACGAGATTGAACAGCAAAATCATTTGAAAACCCATTGATATTACCGTTAACAATATTCAACTCTTTACCAAAAGAATTAGAAGCTACATCATTATGAGCAACTTCAAAACCATAACCTAAATTTCTTTTTTTGGCCAACGGAATAGAAAAATCTCCATTTACACTAAAAACATCCACTTCTTCTTCTCTATAAGACCGTTCTAAACTCCCAAATTTTCGCTGAATTCTGCTTTCTTGAATATTCTGGTATGCGAATGTTATTACTCCTTTTTCTAACCATTTTTTCTTAGGTTGAATTGCTAATTGCGAAGAAATCAACAATCTGTTTTGAGGGCCGTAATACCATTCAGCAAACTTAAGAGACGATGTATCTAATTCATCTTTCAATTCAGTTAATCGATCAAACCTAGGAATATCTGAAGATGTTGAGTATTGAATATTAAATTTTAAATCTGTGTTTTTAGAAAGAGGAACAAAGAATTTTTGAAGAATATCTGTCTGATGATATCCTGTATTTCTCTGTACATTTATGTCATTATTTAATGTAGGGTCTGCTTTGTAGTTTCCATTTAAATTTTCTGAAAAGTAAAAAACTTTACCCCAATCATTAAAACCATGTGAGCGATTTTCTCCCATCTTAAAATCTCCGAAATCACTATGAGAAACACTTGTAAAGCTCGCCCATTTTGGAAAACGTAATTCAATAGACGCATGATTTGTTACTTCACTGTTTACTGTTGCAAAACGTGAAAACAAATTTGTTTTCACTTCTTTTTTCTCTGATAATCTAGGTGTTCTTGTATAATAATGTATTACTCCTCCTAAAGCGTCTGAACCGTAAGTAACAGAAGTAGGTCCAAATACAACTTCTGTTTTATCTAACATATTTGGGGCTATGGTAATAGAGTTTTGTAGATGTCCTTTTCGATAAATTGCATTATTCATTCGAACTCCATCTACTACCAATAAAACTCGATTACTTTCCATTCCTCTTAACACAGGGCTCCCTCCTCCAGATTGAGATTTTTGAACTTTAATACCAGGGATCGTAGCTAAAATATCTGCGGAAGTTTGAGCGGCTATTTTTTGTATTTCTTTTGCTTTAATAACTTCGATTTGCTCTGCTATTCTATTTTTTTTTGCTTCATTTCTAAAAACAGAAACAACGACTTCATCCAATTGTTCTGACTCTTTTGAAAGATATACGATGTTATTATTTAAGATTATAGTTGCCTTTTTCAACGATAATTCTGCATAAGAAACATGCGAAAAATAAATAGTTTCATTAGAAAATGTAGAAATATCAACAAATCCGTTTTCATCTGTAACAGCTGAAGTTTTTTTGCTTTCATTATACAAAGCAACTGCTTCAATTACCTTTCCTGTTGTAGCATCAAAAACTGTAATTTTCTGAGAAAAAAGAGTTGAAGAAATTAATAAAAAAAATAAAATTATATACCTCATGATCTAACTAAACACTGTTTCTAAAACATCTAAAGATTTTGGTTTTCTAAAACCTTCCAAATGTAGTTCAAAATATCGAATTATGGTTCTAAGTATTACCTGTCTTTCCTTACCCTGAAAAGAGATTGTATGTATGGCATCAAAATGTATGCCTAATAGCTTTTTAAATAAGTTTAATTGTTCTCCTGTTATTATTGATTTATCATGTATTGTTGATGTAAAACTTCCTTCTAGTAAATTAAAACCTAGTTTTTCTTGTTCTGAAACATCTGGATAAAATCCTAAATAACGAGTTAAATTCAATAAAAAAAGCAAATGAAAATTAGCAATAGAATTATGTGTATCTAACCAAATAAACGAAGTTTCTAAATAATTAAACAGCATGTCATTTTGCTCTTCCTCTTGTATAATACTATTTAAAATCTCTGATAAAAACAAAACGATACTCTGCTTTATTACTGAATTATGAATAGTAGTATAAGGATAACTTACTTTTACTTCTCGTATGCTATTTAGTGTGTCTCTATTTGTATGATTAGCGACAAGCTCTAATTGCGTAAGTGGCTGAAAATAGGCAACTTTTAACTTTCCTTTTTTAGATTTCAACACACCTCTTAGCATGTATGATTTTACACCTTCTTTTTGTGTAAAGCATTTTACAATTAAACTAGTATCACCATACTTTATGGTACTAAAAACAATTGCTTTTGTAGTTATTATTGCCATCTAATTTACAATAGCAATTTTTGTGGTTGCAGTTTCACTTCCATCATCATTTGATAACAAAACAATATAAATACCTGATGCTACTTTTTGACCCGCTAAATTTCTTTTATTCCATACTGCTTTACCTCCCTCTAATTGTTCCCCTTCAACTACGTTTGTTTCATAAACTAAATTACCTGTTACATCTAAAATTTTAACATTTGTTCCTTTAGGTAAACTTGTGCCATTTCTACCATCAATAGTTACTCTGTCATGACTATTTAACACAGGATTCGGATAAACATAAACTTCTCCTAATTCATCTCCAAAAGAAGAAACATTACTATTGTATGCTACAATTCCTTTATCTGTAGCGAAAAAAACTTTTCCTGTTGATTCATTAACCGCTATTTTTAAAATTTTATTTGACGGTAAAGGAGAGTTGTCTTTATTAAAATTGGCTAATGTATTTTGTCCGTTCGGATTTGTATATAAAACACCTCCATTATCAGTACCAAACCATTTATTATTAGCTCCATCTACCTCAATAGTATTAATTGTTTGGTCTCCTAATAGTTTTTTAGGAATCCCTTCATCAATTATTATAATAGGATCTGTGTCGTAAATTGTTTCCTCAAAAATATTTGCAGGATTATTATAAACAACCAAACCAGATAATGTACCAATCCAAATACGATTGTTCTTATCTATTGCTATAGTTCTTGTATTTGCATTTGGTAAACTTCCTTTAGTTGCTTCTGTTGTTAATGCTCTTTTTCGATCTCCATTTTCATTATAAATAAACACTCCATTTCTTCTAGTAGTAATCCAAACAGTATTTGTATTATCAACTACAATTTCACCCATTCCTGGTTTATCAGTAACATACAATTCATTAATATTAAAACTAGACCATTGACCGTTAGCACTTATTTTTTTTAACCTTGAGTTAGAAATTAAATTTGTTACCCATAAATTACCATCTCTGTCAAATGCTGTTCCAGAAACACGAATAGTAACTCTATTAGGATCTGCAGGTTCTATATCATCTAAAGAACTATTAAGATGGTTATAAAAACTAGAAATAGTATCGTCTATAACTTCAAATAAACCTCCTGTTAATGGAGTTGTTATTTGATTTGTATCTCCGAAAGAGCTAATAAAAACTCGATTCTCACTATTTTTATCTATCGTTATATTCACTAAATCTCCAAAAGGGTTTGTTGTTGTAAATGGTGTATTTATCCATTTTTCTCCGTTATAGTGAGAAAAACCTTGTCTAATTTGAGAAGGAGTAAATGTAACGTCATAACCTCCATATACTACCCATAAATCATTATTGTGGGCTTCTATTGAAAATATTGAATTTGACAAAGGTCCTTCAGGGTGTATTTCTGTATAAGATGTTGTCGAAATAGGTGCAAATAAAACGCCTAATTCTTTCGTTCCTAAAAACACATTCCCATTAATAAAAGAAGCAGAATTCAAAGTGCTAACTGTAGTGTTACTACCAATAGTATTTAATGTTTCATTATAAATAGTAGCGGTATTTAATAATGTTACTATCAAATTATTTTCAGAAGGTACAATATCTATTATGTTTTCAGCATAAGAGAGTACATTTTGCTGTGTACTCCCATTAATTCTAAAAATAGTATTTGTAGTAACAGCATACACATTTCCTAAAAACTCTATGATTTTTTGATAATTTCCTGTAAAACGTAAATCCCAATTATTAGCATCTATTAAATTAGGATTATTTACATCGGCAACATAAATACCATTAGTTGTAGCTGCAAAAATCTCATCATTTACAACCGTAATTTGATTTACATTTATACTAGAAGATCCGAAACCTATAAAATAAGTATCTCCAAACTCTAGTTTTTCTATATCATAAACTATAATTGCAAAAGAAGTTGCTAAATATAGTTTTTTTTTATGCTCAAAAATATGATTGATTCTTTTTAAACCTGACTGATTAAAATTAACAATATCTGGAGAAACAGTTACAGTACCGTCTTCACTAACCACTTCAATTAATCCATTATCGTAGCCAATAATTAAACGTTTAAACTCTTCATTAAAATGAATTGCAGAAGTAGTTTCTCCTGACAACCCATTTACTGATGATAACTTTTCTATTTCTTCAGATTGTAAATTATAGGTAAACACTGCATTGTCTGCTAATGCATAAACAACATCATTAGCAACTGTAAAATCTTTCACATTATTGTAAGAAAAAAAATCTTCCCATCGATTACTAAAATCTGTTTGAGAATAAGAAAACAATGAAAAAAATAAAATGAAAAAGAGTATGCATTTCTTCATATTAAGCTCAAAGATATTTAATAATAACGACAAAAACGATACATTCGTACAAAATTGAAACACCCTATTATGAGTTTAGAGATAGAGCGCAAATTCTTACTAAAAAACACTGATTTTAAACAAGAAGCATATAAAAAAGAATACATAAAACAAGGTTTTTTAAATTCCGATAAAGAACGTACTGTTAGAATACGAGTAAAAGATGATTTTGGTTTTTTAACCATTAAAGGAAAATCAACTATTTCTGGTACTACTCGGTTTGAATGGGAAAAAGAAATTGATAAAAAAGAGGCCGAGGAATTATTTAATTTATGTGAGAAAGGGATTATTGAAAAATATCGCTATTTAGTGAAAAATGATCGCCATATATATGAAGTAGATGAATTTTTAGGAGAAAACAAAGGCTTATTAGTCGCTGAAATAGAACTTTCTTCTGAAAATGAAGCATTCAACAAACCTGAGTGGATTGGTAAAGAGGTTACAGGTGATATAAAATATTATAATTCAAACTTAAGTAAGTGTCCTTTTATTGAGTGGTAATCTGTTAAGGAGTTAAAGAATTTTAGGAGTAAGAAGTGTTAAGTAGTAGAGAAGTGTAGGAGTTAAGAAGCCTAAGGTGGGCTTTTAAAACGGTATTTATTTTAACAACTATAATCAATATAATTTTTAATTAGAAGCAAAGAAGTGTGAAGTTTTATTTTGGTTTTAATTAGAGTGGGTTATAACCCTTAGTTACTGTTTTATAAATATGACAAAAAAGATTTAAACACAATACTTCTTAACTTCTCTTATACACAGTCTCCTTCAAACAACAGTACAAAATCTACAAATTATAAATTGCCCAAAAGTGACAGAAACTACCTAGAAGAACAAAAAAATGAAAGATTGCGTGGTTGAATTTTATTTTTTCTATTGAATAAAAAACTGCCCCTACAGTATAAAAAACTCCTCCTCCTATTAAATAAAAAACTCCTTCTTCAGACAAATTATTCATTAGAGGTTTAATAAAAAACATTACCAGCCATCCCATAAAAACATACATAACTGTGGATACGTGATTGAATTTCCCTGTGAAAAACAATTTAAAAATTATTCCTACCAAGGCAAAAGACCATACAGTAATAAACATATACCAACCTAAATTAGATTGTAATGCAACAATGCAAAAAGGAGTATAGCTTCCTGCTATTAAAACATAAATAGCGGCATGATCAAAAACTTTTAATTGTGCTCTTTTTTCTAAATTTATTGCTTTATGATATAATGTAGATGCCGCATATAAAACAATTAAACTAATACCAAAAACAACAAAACTAGCTTGTTCCCAAAAAGATATATAACAAAAAGATTTAATAACTAAAAAGGGAAATACTATAACACTTAACAACCACCCAAAACCATGAGTTAAAATATTTAATTTTTCTTCTTTAGGACTATAAGAATCAGTTGATTTTTTCTTGCTCATCTTTAGCTTTATTCGTGTCTTTCATATATAAAACATCATTACTTAATTCATTGTACATAAGATCAAATGTTTTTTTATTTAAAAAACGTCTGTCTTTTAACTCAAGGTCATTCGTTGAAATAAATTTAAGTTGTTTGGCTCTTAACACACCTGGCCCTCCTTTAAATACATTCCAAGAGAAAAGTCGTTTACAATCAAAATATACTTGAGGCACAATAGGAATTTGATGCTGTATAGCTAAACTAAATGCTCCATTTTTAAAAGGAGCTAATACTACTTCTTCTTCAGGCACTAACCCTTCAGGATAAATAGCTACACTCGTTCCATTTGTTAATCTTTTTTTTGCCATTGTATACACTTTTCGTCTACTTTCAGCATCTCCTCTATCTACCATTATAACAGCTCTTTTATAGAAAAAACCAAAAACAGGTATTTTAACTAGTTCTTTCTTTCCTACAAAAACAATTGGATTCTTACTTAAAACACACATCAACCAAATATCAAAAAAAGAAGTGTGATTTGCACAAAACAAATAACTTTTATCTTTCTCTATTTCTTCTTCTCTCTCAATTTTCAATCGAAACCCCATTGCATAAACAAGCATATATGAAAATCCTCGTACGACCTTCCAAAAATGGGAGTACCATTTTTCAGAAGAAGTAAGTACTAATAATATAGGAGATAGAACAATAATTGTTACAAATACCAATATATAAAACCATATGCGCCATAATAACAAAAAAGGCATTTTAATATACTTCATCATTGCTAAAATAGTAATTTCTTTTGTTTGATAAATTTTAATCCTACTTTTGTCTACAAGTTGTCATTAATTATTAAACTAACAAAAAATTAATATGAAAACCCTTAAAATTGTTCTATTTTCTATTTCTTTATTAACACTAATAAGTTGTGAAATTGTTCAAGAAACAAAATTCGAACCTAGCGGAAGTGGTACATACAGTTTAGGTTTTGACCTATCTGAAATGATGAAGATGGGCGGAAACAACAAAAAAGGTTCTAAAAACAAACAATTAGATACTTTAATTATTTTTTCTGATTTCTTAGAAGCAAAAAAAGACAGTATATCAAAATTAAGCAAAGAAAAGCAAGCTAAAATTAAAGAATTAAAAGACTTTAGTTTGAATATAAAAGCAGATTCTGTGTCTAAAACATTTAAAATGAAAATTAATTATAATTTTAATAATGTTTCAGAATTAAAATTATTTGGTGAAAAATTAAAAGGTCAGAACATTAAAGAATTAGATTTATTAACTAGTAAAACAAAAAACCTTAATAGTAAAGACGATAGTTTTCCTGATTTTAATAAATCTTTTAATACTGTTTTTAATAAAGATTCCTTTTCTATGAAAATAACTCCTGAAGCAATTGCTGAAGCAGAAAAGAAAAAAGACACAACAATGACCAAAGATAATCCTATGGCTAATATGATTCGGTTTAAGTCAAGGTATCTTTTTCCTTATAAAATTAAAAAAGTATCTAATAAAAATGTTAGAATTTTATCTGATTTTAAAGGAATAGAAATAAATGCTAATTTATTTGAAGTAAACAATAACCCTAAATATTTTGATTTAGAAATTGAGTTTGAGAAAAATTAAAAGTATAATATAAACATTTAAAAAATTAGTTAAATGCTAGTTTTTCTTGTTAATCATAAAAAATAATAGCAAATGAAATTTAAGATTATAGTACTACTAATACTACTTTTTTCTATAGATTCTTTTGCTTGTATGGCAACAACTCAATTTAAAATGTTTCC
>CALISK010000016.1 GCA_938041625.1 uncultured Tenacibaculum sp.
GCAATTGATTTTCAATTATTGGGGTAAATAAATCAAAACACAGTCTTAGATCATTGATCGTAAGGCAAGGGGAAAAATGAAAACAAAACTAATATTACTATTTGTATTTGCTTTTTTAATAATAGCAAATGCACAAGAATACACATATGGAATTTATTTTCCTGATGGAGACAGAGAAACTAAATGTGATGCTTTCACTAAAGTTTTTAATCAAAAACCTAAAGAAGTCCGTCTTGGACTAAGAATAGAAGGTGATGATCTTTATTTTGAAACAAACAATCGAGGCTGGTATTATGCTTTATTTAAAGAGCCTGGCGATGGAATTGCGGTAGATATTGTCTTAAAGAAAAGATATTCATGTAATAAAGAGATTACTCCTAAACAGGTAAGAGGTGTTCTTTTGCCCCCTGTGTATGGTCTTAATGCTCCAGGAAAGTTAAAACGTATTAAAAGAAGTAAATTTAAAGTATACATAGGTAAAGTTCCTTCAAATTTAAGAGAACAAGAAATAGAATTTAACCTTCTTTTTTTACATAATAAAACTTTCTGTAAATACTATACCATATATAATTTAGAAAAATACCCAAGAGGTTTGCTTGATATGGGGGTTTATTTAGATACCATAACTTACAAAAACAAAAGAATTACATCTAGTAAAAGAAACCCTGTAACTAAACATAAAAAACTTACTTTTTCTATTCCTTTTGAAAAAGACAAATCTGAATACAAACCTAAAGATATTAAACCTCTGTATGATTCTTTAAAACTTACCGATTATAATATCAAAAAAATTGATATAAAAGCGTATGCTTCTGTAGAAGGTACTTTAGAAAGAAATATTACTTTACAGAAAATGCGTGCTAGAAGTATTGCTGGTTCTTTACAGTCTTTTCAAAAACCAAATATTAAAACGCATATAACTACTTCTGAAAATTGGGTGGAATTTTTAAATGATGTTCAAAAAACTAAGCATAAAAAACTAGTAACACTTCCTAAAGAAGAAGTGAAAGCCAAGTTGGTTAGTAATTACGCTAAAAAATTAGAGCCTATTTTAAAAAAACACAGAAAAGCTGTAATTGTACTTTCGTTAGAAAAAAAAGATAAGTATAAGGAAACACATGTAGACGAACTTATTCTTCTTTTTAATGAAGCCGTTCGCTCTAATAATTTAAAAGAAGCATCTACTATTCAAAATTCAATTCTTGATAGAGCTAGTTATAAATTTTCAACGAAGTTACTTAAGAAAATGATAATTCCTGAAGAGAAGAAATTCTTACAGTTATTAGCAAAGAATTGCATTATTAAATATTTTATAGATATTAGGCACACTTTAGAAGTTGAAAAGAAACTTCTAGAGCTTCAAAAACTAGCACCAAAAGACAAACGTATTAAATATAATTTAACCGTTTTAAAATTTGTCATTTGGAAAAATAGAGCTCGAAAAATAGATAGAAATAAATTTAAAACCGAAATTTTAAATTTAAAAAACTTTGATGTTTCTCAAGGTTTAATTGACAAAATGATGGTGAATTTCCATATTATAAAAGCAGAAGAAGATGCTCGTAAAAATGATCTTAAAGGAAAAGACAGCTCTGTACAATTAGTCCTAAAATCCTATAAAAAATTACCTTTATCTGATTTTGATTATTTAAATCTAGCTCAATTTTTAATTTATAATGGAACTGTTTATGATGCTATAGATATTATAGAGGATAAAGTGAAAGAAGTAACTGTAGATGAAGACTTGTTGTTTTACTATTTAAATTTAACTATTACTAAAAAAGAACTCACAAAAACAGATAGCTATCGAACAATCATGTTAAACGCAATTAACATGAATAATAAACGCTTTTGTAAATTGTACAATTCTGCTCTTAAAAAAGGAGTTACATTTCAATTATTGGAAAACGAATATTTAAGAAGTATGTATTGTGAAAATTGTAATAAATAAAACATTCAGTTTTTTTATCATCTATTTTCACTTACTATTTTTTTTAAAAACGAATAATAATATTCAGTCATATATTTACCATTTTTTCTTCCTAAGACATCTCCTTTTTCGTTTATAAACAATATGGTAGGAAAAGAAGATTGCTTATATTTTTTTCTTAACTCGTTGTTTATCTTTCTATTTTCAACACTTACTAAGCTTTTATCTCTAGGAAAGTCAGCTACATATAAAACCAAATTCTCATTAGAGAACTTTTCAAACTTTTCTGTGTGAAATAAGTTTTCATCAAGTTGAATACAAGGACCACACCAATCAGACCCTGTAAAATAAATTAAAATAGGTTTTTGTTCATTAGTTGCTTTTTCTATAGCACTTTGCAAAGTAGCTTCCCATTTAATATGAATTTCTGGCGCGTCTACAGTTTCTTCAATGATTGTTTCTTCTACAACATCTTCTTGAGAATATGAATTCCATAAAAAAGAAAATAAAAAAACTAATATTACTCCTATTCTTTTCATTATACTATTATTTTACATCATATTTATTGACAAAAACAATGCCAATATACTAATTTTTAATATTTATAACATTTAAAACAGCTGCTTTAAAGGGTTTTTCCCCTTCTAAAAATTTAGTTTCAATTTCTAAATAATATAATTTTTCAAGCTTTCCTTTTAACCGAACATAGTCTTTTTCTGTAGTTAAAATAACAATATCAGATTCGTTACTTTTTGTTAACTCTTGTTTAATTTCCTTTATTTCATTTAAAGAAAAATTATGATGGTCTGGAAACTTTATATGTTTATATTCAATTTCTTTAGATTCTAGAAAACGTAATAATGGATTCGGATTTGCAATACCGGTAACTAAAATCACTTTCTTTTTCTTAAAAGTATCTAACGCTATTTCATTCGCTCCTTTTAAGGTCGTATTATATGCTATTTTAGTAAAATACAATTTTTGATTCGGTTGTATTTTTAATCGTTCTTTAATACGCTGTTTTTCTTTTTCTGATAAAATTTCTGGACATTTAGTTACAATAACAATTTCAGCTCTTTTTGCACCTCTTCTACTCTCTCTTAAGTTACCTGTTGGTAATAAAAAATCGTTCGCATATAAATTATCATACTTCGTTAATAAAATATATAGATCTGCCTTTACTTTTCTATGTTGAAAAGCATCATCTAATAATACTACTTCTGGTTGTGTTAATTCTTGTAATCTTTTAATTCCTTCTGTTCTATTAGCATCAACCGCTACTGTAATTTCTTTAAACTTTGAAAAAAATTGTAATGGCTCATCCCCTACATCTTCAGCAGTATGTGTGTGTTTTAATATTTGAAACCCTTTTGTTTTTCTTTTATAACCTCTACTTAGTGTTGCTATTTTATAAGAGTCTTTTAATAACCGAATTAAATATTCTATCTGAGGAGTCTTTCCTGTACCACCAACACTTAAATTACCTACAGCTATTACTGGTATTTCAAATGATTTAGATTTAAATATTCCTGTACTAAAAAATAAATTCCTGATAGAAGTTATTAAATCATATAAAACTGCAAATGGAAATAATAAAAAACGAATTAGTTTCATAAATTCAAAAGTAGTAAAGATTTAGTTGCTACTTTTGAATTTATGAAAAATTAAACATCTTAAGAACAGATTAAAATTAACTAAGAGATTTAAACCTCTGTTCATAATATTTGTAAATTTAGATGTTCCTATAAACTTATAAAATGACTATAAAAGACATTACAAATCATATTGAACAATTAGCACCGCTTGCTTATGCAGAAGATTTTGATAATGTAGGTTTACTAGTTGGTAATTACAATACCAAAGTTACAGGTGTTTTAGTTACTTTAGATACCTTAGAAGAAACTGTAGAAGAAGCGATACAGAAGAACTGCAATTTAATTGTTAGTTTTCATCCAATTATTTTTAGCGGATTAAAAAAATTAAATGGTAATAATTATGTGGAACGTACCGTTTTAAAAGCTATAAAAAATGATATTGCTATTTATGCTACACATACTGCTTTAGACAACTCTAATAATGGGGTTTCTGCAAAAATGTGTGAAGTTCTTGGTTTACAAAACACAAAAATATTAATTCCTAAAAAAGGAATTATAAAAAAACTAACTACCTATGCTCCTTATTCAGATGCACATATTGTAAGAGATGCGTTGTTTAAAGTTGGAGCGGGTACTATTGGTAATTACGATCATTGTTCTTTTAATGTTGAAGGAAAAGGAAGTTATAGAGGCAATGAAAACTCAAACCCCACCATAGGAAATAAAGGAGAACTTCAATTTGAAGAAGAAATTTGTATTACCGTAACTTTTAATAGTTTTTTAGAAGGAAAAATACTAAAAACATTGTTCAATACACATCCTTATGAAGAAGTTGCCTATGAAATAATCACTTTAGAAAATAGTAATCAACATATTGGAATGGGTATGATTGGTGAATTTCCTGAAGAAATGAATGAAGTAAAGTTTTTAGAATTTATAAAAAAAACCTTTAAAACAGGTTGTGTTCGTCATTCTAAATTATTAAACAAAACGGTAAAAAAAGTAGCTGTTTTAGGGGGCTCAGGTAGTTTTGCTATTAAAAATGCAATTAGATCTAAAGCAGATGCATACATCAGTGCTGACTTTAAATACCATGAATTTTATAAAGCAGAAGAGCGAATTTTATTGGCAGATGTTGGACATTATGAAAGTGAACAGTTTACAAAAAATCTTTTAGTAGACCATCTTACAAAAAAATT